>JAKSBY010000625.1 GCA_022360855.1 Sphingomonadales bacterium
CAAATCCAAGCCGGAAACACTACACAGAAACTGGCTGCACTATAGGGGGCGGGTCATCCGCAAGCGTGCGTGCTTTTTCGGCGAATGCCGCCTCGTAGGCATACGCAAAGACTTCAATTCCGTCGTCCGGAGCGTCGCTATAAGGATGGAATATCTGAAGACGAACCGGCGCAAGTATCAATTTTTCGTCGGCGGTGAGGTCGAGTCTTATGCGTGGAAGCCTCCCGATCGCGTTGCCAAAGGCCCACGGCAGCTGAGTTTGCCTTGACAAGATGGATTGCAGCGCGGGCTGGGAAGGACTTCAAAGTTCTGAAGATTGTTGGGCAACTCAAGACCACACGCTTCTTCGTCTTCTTGCGCCAATCCGCGTCGAGTTCGGCATTGCCGGCACAGATGCGAAAATCTGGCGCTTTGTCGCTGGGCTTTCTATCGTCCTGCCGCTGGCGGATTTCGCCGGCCCGGCGGATTGAGATTTGGATTTCAGTCGCCGCCCACGATCTCGAGCAGCTTGCCCGGATCGATATTGTCGCCGGTGCAGATGGCAACGGTCCGTTGCCCGAACCCGGCGGCGCGCTCGTCCCTGAGCAGGGCGATGCCGCAGGCGCCGGCACCCTCCAGGATCAGGCGCTCGTTTGTGAAGGCATACCTTATGGCGTCGGCGATCTGGTCTTCGGACACCAGCATGTGTCGCGTCCCAGGGCGAGCGACGGCCTTAGCGGCGTCCGCGACGCGATCCCGCGGATGCGTTCTCGGGCCCTGAGGACGTTATGAAGCGTGACGGTTTTGGTGGGATTTCAATGTCCCTTGAACGAAGGCGCACATTTTTCCAGATAGGCTTTGGCGGCAGCCTTGTGATCCTCGGTCATGAAGGTTCGGATCATGTGCAGGGCCTCAAGGTCGAGCACGTCTTTCAACGATCCTCGCAATGCCGCATTCAGGTTTCGCTTCATGTAGCCCATCGCTATGGTCGGGCCACCGGCCAGCTTCTCGATCAGCTTTTGCGCTTCCGCCGACAGCACCTCTTCCGGCACCGCCTTGTTGACGAGGCCCAGCTTCTCCGCCTCGGCGCCGGTTATGACGTCTGCCGTTAGATAAAGCTCGCGCGCTTTGGCCGCGCCGACCAGCTGTGTCAGGAAAAACGCGCCACCATAGTCGCCGGAAAGCCCCACCCGAGCAAACGCGGTGGTGAGCTTGGCGTCGGCGGCCGCGATCCTGAAATCGCAGGCCATCGCGATAGAGAAGCCAGCGCCTGCGGCCGGCCCGGGGATCACGGCGACCGTCGGTTTCGGCATCTCATGAAGCAGGCGGACGATCTCCGTATTGGCGCGCAGGCCATAGGCTTGGCCTTCCACATCGAAGCCGCTCTCTTCATCCGACGGCGCAAAATCCGCGAATTCGTTGACGTCGCCGCCGGCGCAAAAGGCCCGGCCGGCTCCGGTGACGACAACGGCGCGGACCGCCCTGTCCCCGGCGTGTCTGTGCAGCGCGCCGATCAGCCCGCCCCGGATTTCCCTTGTCAACGCATTGAGCGCCGTGGGGTTGTTGAGAGTCAGGGTCGCAACGCCGTCCTCCACTTTCTCAAGAAGTTGATCTGTCATCGCTTGCCTTTCAGGGTGAAAGCCCGAGGTCATAGGCCATGATGAAGTCGAAGAAGCGGGCAACCTGCTCCATATCCTCGCCTTCAAAGCGGATCGTGTGGGCGTCAATGCGCTCGAGACCGGGTAAGACTGCCGACAGATAGGCCAAAATCTCTGCCGGGCGATAGCTCTTGAACCGCACCTCGAGCGTGACCGGCCCCGAGAGCCGATAGGGCTCGAACGCGTCGATGCGGCCGACCGCCTTGGCCACTTTGTCGGCGATGAGCCGGCGGGCCTCCTCCGGGTGCAGGGTCCGCGCGGCATGGAAGCCGTGGCTCCATTTGACGACTGCGCCCTCCACATCGCCGAGTACCTGCCGGGCTTCGGCGACCGACGCGTCGTCGCCGGAAACCATGATGACGGGCACGCCGAAATGCCCGGCGACGGCCGCGTTGAAGCTGGCCTCCGACATCTCTACGCCGTTCAGGCGGACAGCCGACAGGTAAGCGCTGGAAAAGCTGTGGGCGCGCACGCCCCGCGGATTTGCCGTCCCCGCATGGTAGCCAATCATAACGACGCCATTAAAACTGGCATCGATTCCGGCCATCATGTCAAAAGGCCGGGGCCAGCCCCGAATTACCTGAACATTGGCCGGCAGATCCTCGATCTTCAGGTTTTCGCCGTCACCGTGGGAATCGGCGACCACGACCTCCGATGCGCCAGCCTCGAACGCGGCCTCGATGGCGGCCTTCGCCTCCAACGTTCCGAGATCCCGATAGGTCTCGTATTCGAACCCGCCCGGCCCCAGTTGCGAGGCTGTGACGGCGCCCGCGAGCCCCTCCATATCGAAGGAGATGAAGATCTTGGGCCCGTCAGCCTGCGCCAACGCAACCGCCGGAGCGAACAACCAAGCCATGGCAAGAACCAGTACACGCATCGATCACCACCAAGCTTCTATTCACAACAAGAACATTGTTCTAAAAAAGAACGATGTTCTTTATAAAATACAATCTACTGCGGCGCAATGGCGACCTCTCGCATGGCAATGCTGCGGGACTTTGATCGGGTTTTTTTGCGCTATAGAGGGGATGTTTCTGGCGCCCCTGGGATAGGATTACGCGCAAGACCCGTAACACCCAAGAGTGCGAAATGCTTGCAACGAAGTGGAGCGAGGAGTTTCCAAACCGGCTCGCCGCCGTGATCGCCAATTCCGACATTTCGGTCAGCTATGCGGAGCTTGCCCGGCGGTCGAACAGGCTTGCGCGGATGATACGGGACGCCGGGCTGAGGCAGGGCGATCACATCGCCGTCTTCATGGAAAACAACATCAGGTATTTCGAGGTCGTCTGGGCGGCCTTGCGCTCCGGCCTCTACATTACCCCAATCAACTCCCATCTGAGCGCCGGCGAAGCCGGATACATCCTCGGGGACTGCCAGGCGAAAATCCTGATCTCGTCCCACCACCTCGCCGATGTCGCCAGGGACCTTCCACAGCATGGGCGGAAGGGTCTCGTCTGCCTCATGACCGACGGTGTGGTCGAGGGCTACGCCTCCTATGAGGAGGCGATTGCCGAGTACCAGCCGGCGCCTTTGGAAGAGGAGCCGTTCGGCTCCCTCATGCTCTACAGCTCAGGCACCACCGGTCGCCCGAAAGGCGTTCTCCGACCGTTGTCCGGCCTGTCCGCGACGGAGTATTTCAAAACGCCGGAAGGCATGATGCTGCAAACGCTCTGGGGCTTCGACCGGGAGTCTGTCTATCTCTCTCCGGCGCCGCTCTATCATACGGCCCCCATGCTCTTCTGCGTCCGGACCCAGGGCGTGGGCGGCACCGTAGTCATGATGGACAAATTCGATGCCGAGGCCGCGCTCAGCGCCATCGAGCGCCATAAGGTGACCCACAGCCAGTGGGTACCCACCATGTTCAACCGCCTGCTGAGACTCCCCACCTGCATACGCGAACGATATGATCTGGGTTCCCACAAAGTCGCCATCCACTCGGCCGCGCCCTGCCCGAAAGAGATCAAGTCGCAAATGTTCGCGTGGTGGGGGCCGATCATCTACGAATACTACAGCAGCACCGAGGCGACGTGCTTTACCCACGCGCCGCCGGACGACTGGCTGGCCCATCCCGGCACCGTCGGCCGGCCGCTGCTCGGCGCCCTGCACATCTGCGATGAAACCGGCGCGGAGCTCCCCGCCGGTCAAACCGGGATCGTCTATGCCGAGCAGACCCGCGCGAATTTCGTCTATCACAACGATAAACGGAAGACCGAAGAGGCGCGGCATCCGGAGCACGATAACTGGCTCGCAATCGGCGACATGGGGTATGTGGACGAAGACGGCTTTCTCTATCTGACCGACCGCGCGACCTTCATGATCATTTCCGGCGGCGTGAACATCTACCCGCAGGAAATCGAAAACGTGCTGATCATGCACGACAAGGTCGACGATGTGGCGGTGATCGGTGTTCCCAACGATGAAATGGGCGAAGAGGTCAAGGCGATCGTGCAAGCTTCCGATCCGGGTGAAGCCGGGCCCGTGCTGGAAAGCGAGCTGATCGCCTACGCCCGCACGCGCCTCGCCCATTACAAATGCCCGAAGAGCGTCGATTTCACGACGACCCTGCCCCGCACATCGACGGGGAAGCTGCTCAAGAACACGCTCAGGGACCGGTACTGGACGGGAAAGAGCTCGAAAATCGTCTGAGGCGGTTTGCGATATAAGCTGAAACAGCGACTGTGTCATTGCGAGGAGCGCCAGCGACGCGGCAATCCAGAATATCCGGCGCTTGCCTATTTCGGTGACAGTTACCTTTTTAAGGCGGATTTTTTCTAATCACCTGTTTTAAAATAGAAAATAAAAAGGTACCTGTCACCGAAATAGGTGCCCGACTCCTGTATTGCTTCGCTGCGTTCGCAATGACGGCGTAGCCTGAACTCATTCCGGGCTAAGGCCGAACGAGCCGAGGCCCGGCGGGCTACCCTCTTGCCTTGAGCCGTTCGACGATGTCCCGATGTTCGGACTCGTTCAGCGAGTAGCGGATGAAGAACAGGATTCCGAGGATGTAAAACATGGTCGGCACGCCCGAGAACAGGACGCGCATGGTCCAGATGACCTGCTCCGACTGTTCCACATTCGGCGTGTAGTCGGCGAGCTGCAACGCAAATCCGGTGATGATGGCGACGATCCCCATGGCGGATTTGCGTACCAGATTCCAGACCGCGAAATAGGCGCCCTCCTTGCGCTCTCCGGTTTGCAGATCGTCATAGTCGATCACGTCGGACTTGACCGAAGGTGCGAGCACGGCGCCACAGCTCCAGCCGATCCCCAGCACGGCGGAACAGCCCATCATATAGAGAACCGTCCCCTCCCCGACAAAGAAGAGCCCGGCAAACCCCAGCGTCATGACGGACATGGCCACCAGCCAAAGACGTTTCTTTCCAGTATGCCTGGATACCCTGATCCAAACATAGGGAAAGAGCAGGTTTGGCACGAAATAGGCCAACAGCATGGGAACCGTGGCCTCCGGCGCTTTGACGATGTACTTCATGACGTAGGGCGTCAAAAGGGCGACACTGGCGGTTCCGAGATTCTCGATTCCGAAAACGAACAGCAGGAGCCGGGCGTGGCGATTGCGCCAGACATCCCCGAACGCCCGGATCAGGTTGGTCGAGCCGCGTCCCTGAAAATCCGCGCGTTCCTTGAGACGTCTTACGGAAAGGACAATGACAACGGCCACCATGACGCCGCCCATGGCCGTCGCCGTAAACGCCGCGGCTCTGATATCCTCCGCCGTGGTAAACACATACATCACGCCGAGTGCACCAAACGAGCCCAGCGTAAACACCAGATGCTTGAGGCCAAACAGCCGGGTTCGCTCGTGATAGGAGGTTGTGAGCTCCGCCCCCATTGCCTCATGCGGCATCAGGAATGCGGTAAAGCTCGTGGAGTAAAGGAACAGAGCGACCCCGACCCAAACCGCGGTGCCGGTGGCGCCCAGCGCCAGCGGGGGATTCCAAAGCGCCATATAGGCCAGCCCCAAGGGGATTGCCGCGGCGAACATCCAGGACCGGCGCCGGCCAAAGCGCGACTGCGTGCGGTCAGACAGGTAGCCGGCGACCGGGTCCGAGACCGCATCCCAGATTCGCGTGAGCGAAAACAACAGCCCCATCAGCCAGGGCGCCAGCAGCAGCACGTCGGTGCCGTAGTTCACATAGAAGATGGTGAACAGAAGATAGGTGAACTGGACCGCGGCCGCGGGCAGACTGTAAGCCCACAAGACGCCAGCGCTGATGCGTTGCGCCGTCACGTCAGCTGTTTCCCGACACCAGGCCCAATATCATGACAAAGACGATCACCGTCTGTATCGAATGGGGGATGATGCCAAGCCAGATACTCTTGAAGAGGCGCGGCGCGAGCGACAGGCTGATGCCGCCGAGCAGCATGATGCCGGCGGTGTCCCAAGGCTGATGTACGTGATACAGCCCGAACAAGACCCCGTTCATAACCCAATCGAATCGGCCGAACACGCCACTCATCCGGGGCAGCAGGATGCCGCGGAACAGGAATTCCTCGCCGAGGAACACATTGAACAGGCTCAAAACCATGAACAGCGCCAGGAACCACCAAGCGCCCTCCAGCATCGGCGCGACCTCGGGCGAGAAGAGCGCCGCGCCTTCCTGATAGGGCAGCGGCTTCAGGAACGGCAGCACGCTGGTCCAGACCTTCAGAATGGGCTCGCTGAGATAGAGCAGGTTGATGATGAAGAAAGCGCAGACGATCGGCACGGCCACGAGGAATATGACCATACTCGGCACACCGGTTCGCGGATGGCGCGGCAGGCGCAGCCACAGCCCGCGCGCCATGGCGTCGATGCCCACCGAGCCCTGCTCCCGATACAGCAGGATCATCGACAGAACGAACTGCCAGATCAGGCCGAGGGTCAGCAAAATCGTTGCCGTGATGATCGTCTCGAACGGGCCGTCGGCGATCGCGGGCGTCAGCACCCAGTAGGCCAGCCCCATGGGCAACGTAACAGCCGCCCATATCAGAAGAATCTGGCTCAGCGTATATTGCTTGATCCCGTCGTCATCCTGCATCTTTCGCTCCCCTGGCATCCGGGCCGGAAGGCCAATCCATGCCCGCGAGCATGTCGGCGATCGCCTCGGCATGGCCTTTGGTGTTGTTCGTGAACACGACAATTCCCAGCCGTTCGGCCGGGTAGAATCGCATCTGGGTGTAGTAGGCCACGCCGCCGCCGCTATGGGAAAAATAGACGCGATCTTGCGGGCCTTTTTGCTTGAGCCACCCCAGGACCCGCCGCTCCCCGGCCCCGGCGTCGGCCGGCGTCTCCGCGCCCAACATAAGATTTACGGTCTCCGGCTGCAGCAGACGGCGGCCATCGACCTCACCGCCGTTCATCATGGCCCGGAGGATCTGGGCGGCTTCGTCGGGCGGGCCGAACAGCCCGCTTGGCGGATTGGCGTCAGCGTAGAAGCGATTGAGCCAGATGAGACGCTGCCCCCAACGTGTGTCGTCGATCATGTAAGACCAGCCGAAGGGCATCATCGTCGTGGTGAAGTCGAACAACGGATGCGAGCCCACCGCAACGTCTTCGAGCATGTCTTCGCGCAGGCCGAAATCCGTGCTCTGCATGTCCAACGGGGCCAGGATGTTGCTGCGGACGAAATCTTCGTAAGACATCCCGGAGACGGCCTCGATCACCGCGCCCAACACCATGTACCCCAGATTGGTGTACTGAACCCGCGTCCCGGGCGCAAAATCCAGCTTTGCATATTTCGGCAGCTTCTCTGCGACAAAGTCGGTGAGGCCATACGGCCCCTCGCCCTCCGGATGCATCCAGAACAGAACCGCAAGCGGCTCCTGTATGCCAGAGCTGTGATTCAGAAGATGCCGGATCCGCACGGGCCCCTGCTCCGGCGACGGATAAGTGACCTTGAAAAGGGGCAGGTGGGCAGTGACCGGGTCGTCGAGCGACATCTCGCCACGCTCGATCAACTGCATCGCCGCGATGGCAGTGGGGATTTTGGTGACGGACCACCACCCGAAATTTGAGTCATTGGTGACTTTCCGGCCGGTTCTGCCGTCGGCGAGGCCGAAGCTGTTCTTGTAGACGGTCCGTCCGTCCTTGAGCACGACCATGCTGAGGCCGGGCGGCACGTTGGCGCCGGTCAGCTCTTCCAGAACCGCTTCCATCTCCGCGACGCTCGGCGCGGTGTCGGGAAACTCGGGCGGGTCAAATGCGAAAAGGCTCACCGCGGCTATCCAAAGCGCGACCGGGGTGGCCAATGCCGCCACGGCCAGACCGGCCCACTTCAGGGCGCGCCTCATTCATACGCTCCGCATGACTGCGGCATTCGTCCATCGGTTGGGATCATGCGCACGCTCATCACCCGCATACCTGTTCAAAGACGCGCAGGAAGTTTCCCCCCAGGATGCCCGCGGTCTCCTCGTCAGAGAAGCCTCCCGCAACGAGCGCACGGGTCAGGTTAGGCGTATCCGCGTAGCTTTCAAAGCCGCCGAGGGACGAATGCAGGTCGACCTTGTGCTCGCGGCGGAAACCGGCGCCTTCAATGGCCTGGTTAAACAGCGTGAGCGCCCATGAGGGTGCCTGCATGGGCCAATCCGTTCCGATCCCGACATGTTGCGCGCCCACGAGATCCGCCACGTAGCGGACGTGATCGAGCCACGTCTGCAAATCCGGCCGCGCGGCATCGGTCAGCAGGAACGGGACGACCACGATGCCGACGACACCGCCGGTTTCGGCGAGCGCGCGCAGCTCCTCGTCGCTCTTGCACCGATCATGTTTGTAAACGCCGGCCGCGGCCGTGTGCGAGGCCACCACGGGAGCGCTCGATAGGCGGCACGCATCGAGCGTGGTTTGCCTGCCGCAATGGGCGGTATCGACGATAATGCCGAGCTCGTTCATCCGCCTCACGACCGACACGCCGAAATCGCTCAGCCCGCCGTCGGTGGGTTCCGTACAGCCGACTCCGATAGTGTTTTTGGAGTTATAGGTAAGCTGCGACATGCGCAGTCCCAGGTCATAGGCGGCGCCGAGAACCTCCAGATCGGGAAACGGCCCGTAGCCGAGCTGGGTGCTGACCAACCCGGCAACCTTGCCTTCGGCCTTGGCGCGGCGCACGTCTTCGGCCCGGAGCGCCTTGACCATCCAGTCGAAACCGTCGAACTGGCGTTGCGCGAGGCCGAATGTGGTGGCGAAGATGTTCTGATCGCTGACCTCGACCTCCCGGTTGCAGAAGGTGAGGCCACTGGCCTGCCAGCGGTCGCGGAACTCCGGGCATTCGCCATCGAGAGCGCCGCGGACCGGCAGCAGCGGCGCGTGGAGCGCCAGATCCTTGAGGTCCTGCCCCCCTTCATGACGCGCTTTGAGCCGCTGCGACATCCGGTCGGTGAAGTCCGACGGGCCAAACGGGCCCTGAAAGAGCAGATCGGCGACGATGCTGCTCTCATGCAGCCACCTTGCGCGCGCCTCCTGCTCGTCGTCAAGCCCCAGATCGAACAGAGCGGGCCTCACCTTTTCAGCCAACATATTTTGCTTCTCAGCCATTTCCGAACACACTGATCGGCCCGCGAGACGGTCGGAACCGATACGGCAAAAGATGTAAGCCGCGCAGGCGCCCCCCGACCCTCAGAAGAACCTGACACCAACGCGGCCTCCGCAATGTCTTCCCTCGGCCAGGAAAACCTGGCGGACGGCCGAGCGGCCCTCGAGGTTGGTGACGATGTCGTCGTTGTTCTGCAGGTTGTTGCAGTAGGCTTCGAACCAGGCCTTTTCCTCCGACAGCGTCAGCCGAAGCCTGATGTTGGTCAGGTGATAGGCCCCTTGCCGGTCCAGCGGATTCTCGAACTGCGAGTAGAACAGCTCGTCCTGCCAGCGGTGCTCGATCTGCGGCGAAAAGATGCCCCAGCCGAGATCGAGGTCATAGGTGACGCTGAAGGCAATGGTGAATTTCGGCGACCGTGCCAGCGACAGCCCGTCGAGATCCACATCCGTGCCCAGGCAGTCGCTGCCATTTATCGGGCACGCGGGAGCAACGCCGTCGTCGCGGGAGATGAAGGTGTCGTCATACTCCGCGTTCAGATAGCCGAGGCTCCCGGCTATCTGCAGTTCCGGCTTCGGACGCGCGATCACGGCGAGCTCGCCGCCGAACACCCTGGCGGATGGCACGTTGGTAACGCCGCCGTTCAGGCCGATCGGCGCCGGGAGGTCGAGAAATTTATCGTTATAGTCGTAGTAGAAGACGCTGGTGTTGACCAACAGGCGGTCATCGAGCGTGAGGCTTTTGCTGCCCAGCTCATAGGCGGTTATCTTCTCGGAGTCCCAGGGCTCCGTAACGAAATGAATGCCGCCATGCTGCTCCGCCTGGCTGACGCGCGCATAGACGAGCGTATTGTCCGTCGCGTCATATTTGGCGCTGGCAGTCCAGGTAATCGAGTCGTAGTTCTGCCTGACGTCGCGGATATTCGCGAAGTTGAACCGAAAGACGTCTGTGGCAGGGTTGAGCCCGACAAAGGGAAATGCGGCGCAGCTCAATCCGAAGAACGCCAATTCCGGCGCGGCGCAGGTCAGGATAGCGATGGCGCGGGTGTCTTCCTGGAACCGCCGACGGGTCTCGCTGTATCGCAGGCCGCCCGATACGGTCAGCCTTTCGGTAAGGCGGATGTCGACGTTGCCGAATATGCCGATGTATTTCGTCGTCACATCCGATTTCGCCGTAAAGATCGGCGTGTCCGCCGAGTAGGCGACACCCATCGGCTTATCGAGCGAGAAATCGAAATTGAAGACGTTGTAGAACTGGGATTCCGAGAGGATCTGGTAATTGAAGTTCTCGGAATCGAAGTTCGGCTGCTCATCATAGGTGTAGTTGGCGCCGACCACATAATCGAACCGCCCGACCGTGCCGGTGAGCAGAAGCTCCTGGCCGTAGGTCGTCTGCGGATTGGTGAACTGCTGGAATTTCGCGTCCAGCGTCGACTGATCGTCGTCCCGCCCGAAGCGGTAGTTCAGATCCTGGAAGCTGGACGTGGAGGTCAGCGAATGGTTTTCGCCGATATCCCAGGTCAGGCGGATCATCGAGAAGATGTTCTCGCTCTCCTGGAACTGGGGCCGGTTCAGTCCGATCTTGGACGGATCGCTGGGGTTGGGCGTCGCCGGGCCCCAGATGGCCGCGCAGCTCGCCAGGCCCGCGGCGGCGTTCACCGCGTCCGAACAGATATCCAGAAACCCGCTGGTGCCGGTATAATCCGGCGAGATGCCGCCGCCGTTCAGGAACTGGGAATAACGGCCAAAAGCGTCAAGCATGCCGGAGCCGGGGCCGTTCACGTTGACGGGAAAGCCCGTCGCCGCCACCGGTGCCGGGTAGGTCGTGAAATCGCCCAACTGGCGGATCGGCGCGCCCGGCGTATCGTCGTAGATGTATTGAAAGATGGCTTCGGCCGTCAGCGATTCGGTGAAATCCAAGGCCGCGCTGAAGCGGACGCTGGTGCCGTGCCCGCTGAGGCTCGAGGAAAGGTCCTGCTGGAAACCGTTGGGCCCGGTTGCCTCGAAGGAGTCGTCCGGCACCTCGTGCATGGCTGCCAGGCGCAGGCGCAGCTTGCCGTCCATCAGCGCCGGCGCGTTGTAGATGGCCTTGACGCGAAGCTGATTGAGGGAGTTGAATTCGGCCTCCGCCTCCAACTCCTGCTCTTCGCCGGGCTTCTTGGTGATGAAATTGAAAATGCCGCCATTGGTCGCGCGTCCGAACAGCGTGCCTTGCGGGCCATACAGGATCTCGATGGCCTCCATATCGAAGAAGTCGTTATTGGCGATGCCGAATTGCGGCACGTAGACGCCGTTGATATGCAGCGCCAGGCCGCTCTCGACACCGGTCGTAAAGACGTCCGAGCTCACACCACGCAACGACGGCTGCGGCAGCGCGCCGCCCGGCGGCAGAAAATTCGGCGCAAGAATCGTCAGGTCCGCGATGCTCTCGATGCGGAATCGGTCCAGCGCGTCCGACGTGACCGGTACGATGGCCTGGCCAACGTCCTGAGCCGCCGCCTCACGACGCTCGGCCGTGACGACGATCTGTGGAATACCCGACCCCTCTTCCTCGGCATAGACGACCGGCGATGCCACGCAAAGCGTTGCCAAAGCCACCATCGAATAACGCGATCTTTCCATCCCCGTAGTTTTCATTTTTTTCCCTCGTGAAAGGCATTTCCCTTATCGGCATCTCGCCCCCAGAGTTCTTCGTACTGAATACCTTTCGATTACCGACACTTGTTCATTAAGCGACTATAATTCGAATTTGTCAAGCCTGCCGTCATGAGCTCAGCAGACCTCGAACAGCCCCGCCGCGCCCATGCCGCCGCCGACACACATGGTGCAGACCACGTATCTGGCGCCACGGCGCTTGCCTTCGATCAGCGCATGGCCGACCATGCGCGCGCCCGACATGCCGTAGGG
>JAKSBY010000800.1 GCA_022360855.1 Sphingomonadales bacterium
CGTCCCTTGCCCTGGCGGACCTGGATCGGCTTGACCGGGCCCTCGTCCATCAGGGCTTCGGCCATGGTCTCGACGCGCGCCGCGTCCAGGGCGCGTTTGAGCTTGCCGGGGACGTAGATCTGTTCGATGGGGATTCGGCTGGTCTGCAGCATGGCGCGCCTATTTTCGCCCGCCGAGGGTGGTGCGGATGCCGCCCACGGTCAGAATGACCGCACCGACGAGCAACACGAACCCGCCCCAGGAGAGCTCCGTGATGTTGGTGAACAGGTTGGCCGCGTAGGTCTCCAGGGGATCGGTCACCGTCCTTGTGGCGCGGCCGATCAGCCCCTCGTCGCGCTCGCTGGTGAGGCTTTGGATTACCGGCCACAGGAGCACCAGCCACACGCCGACCGGCGAGAGGGCGGTCGGCGCCGTCCGTTGAATGATGATGAAGACCGGCCCGAGCGCGGCAAACAGGATCAGGAGGAAGACCTCCGGATTGGCCGCATCGTAATAGCTGACCGCGCCGATGGCCGGCAGTTTGACAAGCGGCGCGAAGGCGCCGACGACGACCATGAGACCGCCCAGATAGGTGAGCAGGTGATTGCGGTTTTGCGACATTCCCTCCCCCTTCGCAAACTGAACCGAACAGCCCCCCAGCCCGGGCGATGCTGCCCGACTCGGCGGGTGTGCGCAATCCCTTACTCTTCCGATCCGGGACGCCGCCGGGTCTGCTTCGTCTGACCGCGCTGCTTCTTGGTCCGCAAACGCCGCTCCATCGCTGCCTTCGACGGCCGGGTCGGTCTGCGCGGCTTTGGCGTCATGACGGCGCGCCGGATGAGGGTGGCCAGCCGCTCACGCGCATCCTTGCGATTGGCCTCCTGCGTCCGATGGCGCCGCGCCTGGATGACGATGACCCCGGCCGCGGTCATGCGCCGGCCCGCCAGGCGCCTGAGCCGTGGCAACACCACCGGCGGCAGTGTCCGCGAGCGGCCCGCGTCGAAGCGTAGCTCGACCGCCGTCGCCAGTTTGTTGACATTCTGCCCGCCGGGCCCGCCCGAAAGCACAAATCGCTCTTCGAGTTCCTCGTCGGCGATGGCAATATCCGGCATGATGTGCAGCATGCCGCCAATCTAACCCGTGCCGCCGGTCTCGAAAACGATTCTCCTGACCATCGTCACGCTCGTCGCGTTTGCGGCGAACTCGGTACTCACGCGGCTGGCGCTCGAAGGCGGGACCATCGATGCGGCGAGCTTCACGCTTATTCGCGTCTCAGCCGGCGCCTTCATGCTGGCGCCATTGGCCTGGCTCGCCGGCGGCGGGTCCGCGGTCATGCGGGCCGGGAGTTGGGGCTCGGCGGTCGCGCTCTTTGCTTACGCCATCGCCTTCTCCTTCGCCTACCTGACTCTGGACGCCGGCACCGGGGCGCTGATCCTGTTCGCCGCGGTACAGGCCTCGATGATCGGCATCGGCATGGTGAGAGGCGAGTGGCCGCGCGCCGCGGAGTGGCTCGGGCTGCTCACGGCTCTGGGCGGCCTTGCCTATCTCGTCTCGCCCGGGCTCACGGCGCCGAAGCCTGAAGGTGCCGCGCTGATGGCTGTCGCAGGCATCGCCTGGGGCGTCTATTCGATCCGAGGCCGCGGCTCCGCCGCGCCGCTCGCGGAGACCGCCGGCAACTTTATCCGCGCCCTGCCCTTTGCACTGGTTTCCGCCGGTCTGGCGATCGGAGGGCTCAACGCGGATTTGCGGGGCGTCCTGCTGGCGGTGGCCTCGGGCGCGCTTGCGTCGGGACTCGGCTACGCCATCTGGTATACCGCGCTCAGGGGCTTGAGCGCGACCACGGCGGCAATCGTCCAGCTCGCCGTGCCGGTCATCGCGGCCCTCGGCGGCGTGTTTTTCATCGGTGAGGCCATCACCCTGCGCCTCGCCATCGCCGCGATTATCATCCTCGGGGGTATCGCGGTCGCGATTCTCGGCCGCCGGCGTTCCGAAAGCGCCGCGTAGATGCCGCGGCTCAATCCGTCAGCCCGAGCACGTTTTTGCGGAATCGCTTGCCGGTATTTGCGAATGGGAAATCCCAAATCTGTAGCTGGGTGCCAAGAAACTGGCAGAGCGGCCCCCAGCCTTCGGAAACGTCGAAGACGAGCAGCCGCTCGGCCGGGATCGTCTGCTTGACCAGATCCACATGACGACGGAAGCCCTCGGCGAGAACCTCGCGGTCATTGATGCGCCCATCGAAGTGGCGCCGCCAGCCGCATTTGATGACCTCATAGGCCTCGGCCGGGACCCCGCCGGTGGCCAACCGTTGCTGGTTCTCCGGAGAAAAGATCGTCCGCTGGGTGCTGTCGATCCAGGCGTCGACATCGCGCACGGTGAGGATGAATTTGGCCTCCGGGAAGGCTTCCGCGAGCTTTCCGTAGTGATCGCAGACGGGCCAGTCCAGCGCCGTCGTATAGCCGGCCAGCGCGCCCTGCCAGTCAACCTCTTCGCCCCGGTCCGCGGCCAGCCAGTCCGCTGCCTTCTCCGGGTGCTTGAAGAGCTCGGTCATCCGGAAACAGGGTTTCAGGCCCAGGGAGTCCAGCGCCATCTGCAGCGAGATCGTCCCCGTGCGGCCCATTCCCGCACCGATAACCTGAAGCGTCATTCACTGCCTCCCATGTTTGGCTGCCCGCCAATAGCCCAATTGTGCAAGACGTGCCATACATTTCACTCCACCTCATATGCGCCGACGATTATGCCCACCGACAGCAAATCACGCGTGACGGACCAGGCAAATCGGCCTATCAAGTGCGGCGATGAAACTACGCCATGCCGAACCAGGGGACCTCGAACGGTATAACGCCTCGATCCCGACACGGCTCTCGTCCGCCGACCTCGAGCCGGTTTCGGTCGAATCGCGGCGCGCGTGGTTCGAGACGCACACATCGGACCGCCGGCCGCTCTTGGTCTTGGAAGAAGACGATGCGATCCTCGGCTGGATCGGCTTGAAAAACCACTACGACCGTGCCGGCTATGACAAGACCGCCGAAGTCGCGGTCTATATCGACCAGGACGACCTCGGGCGTGGTTTGGGCCGCCGGCTGGTGCGCGAGATCATCGCGCTCGCGCCCTCACTCGGTGTCACGACACTGCTCGCGATCTGCTTTGCCGATAACATCGCCAGCATTCGCCTGTTCGAGAGCTTCGGTTTTATCCAATGGGGTTTTTATCCCGGCATCGCCGAGCTTGACGGCAAATCTCAGGATGTCGTCCATCTCGGCCTCAAGATCGCGGGCTAGGCGTCTCCGAGCGTGCCGCAGGCTTGTGCGGCCGAGGCAGTTCCATGCGTCGAAACCGAATAGGGCACGAGATAGGTGAGTATCACCTTCATCCAATCGAGCCCGGCGCCGGCGAGCAAGACATCGCCCTGGTTAATGGCGGTCAGTACCGTGCCCACGATGAGCCCGACGCGAATCGCCCGCTTGACGGTCGAGCTGTGAAATGCCGCCTGCCAAAAGGTGATGCTCTCTTCCATGGCTCCGTCTCCTCGTCCCCTGCAATTGACAGCTGCCGCCACCCTTGGCAGAAGTGCCCGGCAAATTCAAAGCTTGGATGAGGACAGGTGGGCAAGGTTACAGACCCGGTGCATGTGATCGGCGGCGGCCTGGCCGGCTCGGAGGCGGCCTGGCAGTTGGCCCGCGCCGGCGTGGCTGTGGTGCTTCACGAGATGCGGCCGAAGCTCGGCACCGACGTCCATCAGACCGACGGGCTCGCCGAGCTCGTCTGCTCCAATTCCTTCCGCTCCGACGATGCCGAGAACAATGCGGTCGGCCTGTTGCACGAGGAGATGCGCCGCGCCGGCTCGCTGATCATGGCGGCGGGCGATGCCGCCCGGGTGCCGGCGGGCTCGGCCCTGGCGGTCGACCGGGACGATTTCTCGGGCCGCGTGACCCGCGCATTGGAGCGCGAGCCCCTGGTGCAGATTGCGCGTGGGGAAGTGGCGGGCCTGCCGCCGGAGGACTGGACGAGCGTCATCGTGGCCACCGGTCCCCTCACCTCCCCTGCTCTCGGTCAGGCCATTCTCGAGCTGACCGGTGAGGAGGCGCTGGCCTTCTTCGATGCCATTGCGCCCATCGTCTACAAAGACTCGATCGATTTCGGCACCGCCTGGTTCCAGTCCCGCTATGATAAGGGAGATGGCGCCGACTACATCAACTGCCCACTGGACGAGGCGGGCTACCGCGCCTTTATCACAGCGCTC
>JAKSBY010000786.1 GCA_022360855.1 Sphingomonadales bacterium
TGCTGAAAGCGGCGCTCGTCAATTTCCTGGCCAATGGCGATATGGTCCTGGCCGGCAACATGGCTTTCCTCGGCATGCTCGGCGTGTTCCCCTTCATCATCTTCCTGGTCACTCTGTCGGGTCTCTTCGGCCAAAGCGAGATCGGCACCGAGGCGATCCAGTTTCTGTTCGAAAACCTGCCCAACGATATCGTGTTTGCGATTCGCGGGCCGATCGAGAGCATCATCGCCGCCTCTTCCGGCGGCGTTCTGACCGTCTCGGTGCTGTTTGCCATCTGGACGGCGGCGTCGGCGCTGGAGGCCGGCCGGGAGGCGATCCTGCACAGCTACCGGGTGGACCGGCGCCCGCCCTTCTGGCAGCGCCGGCTGGAAAGCCTGGGCGTGATCCTGCTGGCCGGCCTTGCGGGCTTTACCGGCATGCTGATCGTCATCCTCGGCCCGGCGGCGACCCTGGCCGCGCGCGCCATCGTGCCGACGCCGGATTTCGTCGACAATATCTGGACCTGGCTGCGCCTCGGATTGACGCCGTCGCTTCTGTTTTTGGCCTTGCTCGGCCTTTACCTGGCGCTGTCGCCGCGCGGCGCCTTTGTGCGCAAATACCACGTGCCGGGCGCGATCCTGGCGCTTGCGGTATGGATCGCGGCCGGCGCCGGCATGTCTTTTTACCTCGCGAACTTCGCGAATTACGACCTCACCTACGGCAGCCTCGCCGGCGTCGTCATCACCCAGCTTTTCCTCTACATCCTGTCGGCGGGCTTTATCCTCGGCTCCGAATTGAACGTAGCCTATGCCCGCGACTACCAGGCCGCCGGGTGATTGACCCGATTCGGCAAAGGTGTAGGATGCCGGACACAATCAAAACGGGGGCAGTTAAGAGGAAATGTCCGCAGATTCTGGGTTATTGGCCGGCAAGCGCGGGCTGATCATGGGGGTTGCAAACGATCGTTCGCTGGCATGGGGAATTGCGAGGAAGGCCGCCGAACACGGGGCGGAGCTGGCTTTTACATTTCAGGGCGAAGCGCTGGAGCGCCGGGTCAGGCCGCTGGCGGAATCGGTCGGCTCCAGGATTGTTCTGCCCTGCGATGTGGCCGAGCCGGAATCGCTCGACGCGGCCTTCGCCGCGCTTGGCGGCGAGTGGGACAGCCTCGACTTCGTGATCCATGCCATCGGCTATTCCGACAAGAGCGAACTGCGCGGCCGCTATGTGGACACAAGCCCCGAGAACTTCGCCATGAGCATGAATATCTCCTGCTATTCCTTCACGGCGGTGGCACAGCGGGCGGAGAAGATGATGCCCTCGGGCGGCAGCCTGCTGACCCTGACCTACTACGGCTCGGAAAAGGTCGTACCCCATTACAATGTGATGGGCCTGGCCAAGGCGGCGCTCGACATGAGCGTGAAATATCTGGCCAAGGATCTCGGCGAGAAGAACATCCGCGTGAACGCCATCTCAGCCGGCCCGGTGAAGACCCTGGCGGCGTCCGGCATCGGCGATTTTCGCTATATCCTGAAATGGAATGAGCTCAACGCACCCCTCAGGCGCAATATCTCGCTCGACGATGTTGGCGGCGCCGGGCTCTACCTGGTCTCGGACCTGTCGTCGGGCGTGACCGGCGAGGTCCATCACGTGGACGCCGGCTACAACGTCATGGGCATGAAGCGGGAAGACGCCCCCGACATCGCGCTCGCCTGACATGTCGTTCAACACCTTCGGCCGGCTGTTTCGCACTACGACCTGGGGGGAAAGCCACGGGCCCGCCATCGGCTGCGTTGTCGATGGCGTGCCGCCCAGGATCCCGCTGACCGAAGCAGACATCCAGGTCTGGCTCGACAAGCGCCGGCCGGGCCAGTCCCGCTACACGACCCAGCGCAAGGAACCGGACACGGTGGAGATCCTTTCCGGCGTGTTCGAGGGGCAGACCACCGGCGCGCCCATTTCGCTGCTGATCGCCAATCAAGACGTCCGCTCGAAGGACTATTCGGACATCAAAGACAAGTTCCGGCCCGGCCATGCCGACTACACCTACCACGCCAAATACGGCCTGCGCGATTACCGCGGCGGCGGCCGCGCCTCGGCGCGGGAGACCGCGGCGCGCGTGGCGGCCGGGGCCATCGCCCGGAAGATCCTGGGTGGGGCCGTGGTCATCCGCGGCGCCATGGTGCAGATGGGGGCCCATAAGATCGACCCGGAAAACTGGGATTGGGCGCAGGCGGACGCGAACCCGTTCTTCTGCCCGGACGCGGCAGCGGCGGCCGCTTGGGCCGAAGAGCTCGACCGCATCCGCAAGGCGGGAAGCTCGGTCGGCGCGATGATCCAGGTGGAAGCGGCGGGCGTGCCGGTCGGCCTTGGCGCGCCGCACTACGCCAAGCTGGATGCGGAGCTGGCGGCGGCGATGATGTCGATCCACGCGGCCAAGGGCGTGGAGATCGGCATCGGCATGGCCGCCGCGGCGCTCACCGGCGAAGAGAATGCCGATGAGATGCGCGCCGGCAACGAGGGCGCGCCGCGCTTTCTCTCCAACAATGCCGGCGGTATCCTTGGCGGCATCTCCACCGGCCAGGACATCGTCGTCCGCTTTGCCGTCAAGCCGACCTCGTCGATCCTGACGCCGCGCAAGACCGTCGATACCGCCGGCAACGAGACCGAGATCGCCACCAAGGGCCGCCACGACCCCTGCGTCGGCATCCGCGCCGTGCCCGTGGGCGAAGCCATGTTGGCTGCGGTCCTCGCGGATCACCTGCTGCTCCACAAAGCGCAGTGCGGCTGATCCGCCACAGCTGACAAAAAAACCGAATCAAGGCCTTGAAATCGGCCATTACCACACTATACTACATTGTAGTAGACAAGCTAAAGACTCGTAACACCTCGAAGTAGTCGTATGCCTGACCGCAACTCCCTGCCCGATCTCTCAAAGGCCGAGCACGACATTCTGAACGCGCTCTGGCGCAGCGGCGCGCAAAGCGTGCGCGAGGTGCATGACCAGGTGTCCCAGACCACGGGCTGGGCCTACACCACGACCAAGACCGTGATGGACCGCATGGCCGCCAAGGGCCTGCTGGAACGCCGCGACGCCCATGGCGTGTTCGTCTACAAGCCGCTGATCTCCCGGCCCCAGGGCCTGGCCAAGATGGTGCGCTTCTTCACCGGCCGGGTGCTCGAGATGGACCAGACCTCCGTGGTCGCCATGCTGCAGGGCGCCGGCGCCTTGAGCGCCGAAGAGGTCGAGGAGCTGACGGCGCTGATGCAGGACGAGGACGAGAAGGCCGACGATACCGGGGAGACAAAGCAATGATCGCCCCTGATTTCAGCCTGTTGACCGCGGGCGAGGCGGTGTTCGACGGACTCGCGCGCCAGGTCCTCTATTCGAGCGTCATCGCGGCCCTCGTGATGGCCGTCATCTGGACATTCAAGATCAAGAACCCGGTCTGGCAGCTCGGATTATGGTCGCTGGTTCTGCTGCGCCTCGTGCTGCCGCCGGATCTGTCATCACCGGTCAGCCTGCGCGCCGCCTTCGAGGCAGCACCCATTGAGTTGCCGAAGATCGATCTGGCGCTTCCTAGCGCAAGCAAAGCGACCAGCCCACCGCCTGTGACGCCCACGCCGCCGACGCCGGTTACCGACACTGCCTCGCTTCAGACCGAATGGATGGAGCGCGTCGTCGATACCTCGCCGGCCATCGCCGCTCCGGTCCGAAAGCCGGTCCGGCATGCGGTCAGCCCTCTGCCGACGGTGGCGGAAGTCGCCCCGCCAGCCCCACCGTCACCGCCCATGTGGAAGGCGCTGTTCGCGCTGTTGTGGCTGGTCGGCATGGGCTATTTCGCGGCCCGCTATCTCTCGCGGCTGGCTTTTTACCGCCGCCTCGTGACGGATGCGGACCCGGTGAAGCACCCCCTGGTGGCGGCCGCAGTCGAGCGCTGGCGCAGGAATTTTCGCATTTCCCGGCCAATCCGGGTCGTGACTCAACCCGATGACGGCGGCAGGGCAGGCGAACGTGACGGATTTGTCTCCCCATTCACGGTCGGCCTGTTCCGCCCCGTCATTTTCCTGCCGCGCGGCATCGTCGAATGCGGCTCCGAACCGGACGCCTTCGCAAAGCTCATCGATTCGGTGATCGCCCACGAAGCGGCGCATATCAGGCGCCTCGACGATCTCTGGATTCGCCTCGAAAACCTGATCCAGATCGCCTTCTTCTTCCATCCGGCGGTGTGGCTGGCGCGTCACGCGATCGATCTGGCGCGGGAGAAGATTTGCGACCGCATGGTCGTGGGCGCGAGCCGCAAGGCGCCGCAAGACTATCTCAGGGGCCTGCTGGAGGCCGCGAAAGCGCCTGTCGCCGCGCACCAGGGGCCGCGTCCGACTTTCACCGTTATCACCCAGCCGGAGGCCGTTCCGGCATTCAATCCCGCCCTCTTTAAGCTCCGCGACCGCATCGCATCGCTTAAAGGAGAGACTATCTTGACACCCCCGAAGACACTCCCCGTTGCTGCCACCCTGGCGTTCGTCGCGGCCTGCGCGATGCCCATGGCAGCGGAAACACAATCCCGGGAGAGCGACACCGTCATCGCCCATGCGGATAACGGTAAAGCCAAGGCGACCGCGTTGAACACGCCCGTCGTCCGATTGCAGGTCGTCACCACGCAGGATCCGACAACAAACGGCGAGACCGTCGCGGCCCTTGCCTTGGTTCAGGCAGAAGACGACGAGCCCCCCGCCGGCTGGCGCAAGGAGGGCGAGGCCGACGGTCAGGAGGCACGCGAACGGGCCCATGAGGAGCGAGAGCGGGCGCGCGAGCTGCGGGAGCGGGAACGCGAGGCCCGCGCGCGGGAGCGCGAAGAACGCCACCGGGCCCGTGAAGAGGCGCGCCGCCAGGAAGAGAAAGACCGGCAGCTGCGCGAGGAAATGCGCGAATTGCGCCGGGAGCGCGCTCGCGCCATCGAAGACGCGATGGAATCGGTTGAGGACACCCGCGAGGAAATCTACGAATGGCGGGCAGAGTTCGGCGAAGAGGTCCACGAAGCCATAAGCGAGGCCGCCGAAGCCATGTCGGAACTGCAGTCCGAGGGCTTCGCGAATATCCACGAAGCGATGGCCGACATGCAGGAAGACATGGCCGATCTCGACGTCGATATCAGCGACGCGATCAACGAGGCCATGCGCAGCCTGGACGAGGTAGAGTGGCACGGCGAGGTCGTGATCGACGGCGAGAATATCGAGGGCCTTTCCGGCGAAGAACGTGCCCGTATTCGCGAGGAATTGCGGGAAACGCGCGAAGAATTCGCCAAGCACAGCGCGGAAATCCGCGAGAGGGTCCGCATCGAAATGGCCGATGTGCAAAAGCGTGTGCAGCGCGTTAAGGAATACCTGAGCTCGCCTGAGTTCAAGGCCAAGCTCGAAGAAAGCCAGCGCGCGCTCGAGCAAGCCTTCGCCGGCCTTGAAGACGCTCGGCGGGACGCGAACTAACCCCACTCAAATGTGATTTGCGATCGCGCAGCTTGGCCGTAGCATGCGGCTCCGAAGAGGAGCCGTATGCCGTCCGCCGCAGCCAAACCCGACCCCAAATTGACGATTATCCAGGAGCCGCCGGTCTTCCTGAATCTGCCTGCCAGCGTCGACCGCGCCATCGCGCGGGTTGACGCGCTTGCCCGGGCCGGCACCGATATCGTCGTGTTTGGTGAAAGCTGGCTGCCCGGCTACCCGGTGTGGCTCGATTCCGCGCCCGAGGCGGCATTTTGGGATCATGCCGGCGCCAAGGCGCTGTTTCGCGTGCTGTCGGAAAATTCCATCACCGCCGGAGACGAGCATCTGACCGCCTTACAGCAAGCCAGCGATGCCCACGATGTGATCATCGTCATGGGCGCCCATGAGCGGGACGGCGGCACGCTCTACAATACGACGTTCACATTCCTGCCGGGCGCGGAGGCGCCTATGCTGCACCGCAAGCTGACGCCGACCTATACCGAAAGGCTGGTCTGGGGTGTCGGCGACGGCTCCACCCTGCGCGCGGCGGAGACCCGGTTCGGCGTGCTCGGCGGGCTGATCTGCTGGGAACATTGGATGCCCGAGGCGCGTGCCGCCATGCACGCCCAGCACGAGACCATCCACACCGCGCAATGGCCCTGGGTCAAGGAGATGCACACGCTCGCCAGCCGCACCTATGCCTTCGAGGGACGCTGCTTTGTCGCCGCGGCCGGCACCTGGCTGACGAAAAATGACGTTTTGACGGGCTTCGACAGCCTCGGCGCCGACGCGCCCCTGGCACGCGACCTGCTGGCGGCCATGCCGGGCGATGACGGCACCACAATCCTTGAAGGCGGCAGCGCGATCATCGGGCCTGACGGGTTCTATCTGGCCGGACCCAGGACCGAAAGCGCCGACGCGGTTTCGGCGACGCTGCCGCTGGCCGATCTTCGCGAGGGCAATCTGACCCTCGACGTGGCCGGCCATTATTCGCGGCCGGACATCTTCCAATTGACGGTGAATACCGAACCGCGTCCCGGTGTGCTATTCAGCAAATCCGAAGCGCCGAATGATGGAGCACCCTGATGACGACCCAGCCCGAACGCGGCCTGCGCGAGCTCTATGACGACGATCCCGAGCGCGCCGACGCGCTCGTTTTCGGCCGACGCAGGTTTTTGGCGCAGTCTGCGTTGGCGGGCATGGGCGCCGTGCTCGGCCTGGCCATCCCCTTCGGACGGTACATGCCGGCGGGTCTCATCCCGGTCGCCTTGGCCGAGTCGGAAGACGCCTTCGTCATTCCAGGCAAGGATGGCCTCACCGTCCTCAACGACCGGCCGATCAACGCGGAGACGCCGGCGCATCTCCTCGACGACGAGATCACGCCCAACAGCCGGCACTTCGTGCGCAACAACGGCATCGTGCCGGAACGCGCCGAGACCCGCGACGTCTCGGACTGGCGGCTGACCGTCGACGGCGAAGTCGAGACGCCACTTACGCTGACGCTGGGCGATCTGAAATCCCGCTTCAAGACCGTGAGCTACGCCCTGCAGCTCGAATGCGGCGGCAATGGCCGCGCCGCCTTCAACCCGCCGGCGCGCGGCAATCAGTGGACCGTCGGCGCCATCGGCAACGCCAAGTGGACCGGGGTCAGGCTGCGCGACGTCTTGAAGGCCGCTGGGATCCGGGATGCGGCCGTCTATACCGGCCATTACAGCGAAGACCTGCATCTTTCCGGCAATCCGGAGAAGGATGCGATCTCGCGCGGCGGGCCGATCGACAAGATGATGGAGCGCCACACGCTGCTCGCCTTCGAGATGAACGGCGAAGCCCTGCCCGCGCAGCACGGCTTCCCGGTGCGCATCGTCGCGCCCGGCTGGCCCGGCTCGGTTTCGCAGAAATGGCTGCGCCGCATCTGGGTGCGCGACCGGGTGCATGACGGCGCCAAGATGACCGGCACGTCCTACCGCGTGCCCGCCTATCCGGTCTCGCCCGGCCAGCGCGTACCCAAGGACGACTTCCGGATCATCGAAGCCATGCTGGTGAAGTCGCTCATCACCTTCCCGAAGTCGGGCCTGGAGCTTGCCGCCGGTACGCGGTCCGTCGAGGTGCGCGGCCACGCCTGGGCCGGCGAGAACAGGGTTGCCCGGCTCGATGTCAGCCGCGACTTCGGTGCGACCTGGCAGCAGGCAAAGCTGAGCGCCCCGCCGAACCGCTATTCCTGGCAGCGCTGGCGCGCCGCGGTGGACCTGCCGGGCCCAGGCTATTACGAGATCTGGGCCCGCGCCACCGACGAAAGCGGCGCTTCGCAGCCCTTTGCCATCGACTGGAACCCCAAAGGGTATCTGAACAATTCGCTGCATCGCATCACGGTGACGGTCGCCGCCTGATGCGGGTCTTGGTTGCCCTCCTTGCCCTACTCGGCTCCGGTGGCGCCTCCGCCCAGGACGACGCCTTCGATTTCGAGGGCCTGCCGCCGGGCCCGGGCCAGGAGGAAACCTACTACAATTGCGTCGCCTGCCACTCCATGAAGCTGGTGACCCAGCAGCGCCTGACCCGGGAGAGCTGGGACGAGGTGCTGGACTGGATGGTGGACGAGCAGGAGATGGAGCCGATGGAGCCGGAACTGCGCATCATCGTGCTCGACTATCTGGCAGCCCATTACGGCTGGTCGGAGAACGCCGCCAATTAGAGCGGAATGAATTCAGGTTGACCCACACCCAGACTGTCACCCGCCGACTTGATCGGCGGGTCCATGGGGCTACCGCCGAGACGTCGGCACTATGGATTCGCCGGTCAAGCCGGCGAATGACAGGTTAAAGTGAGGCAACCTAAATTCATTCCGCTCTCGCGCTTAGTCCCGAAAGCGTCTGCGGAGCTGCAACCGGCGCGCTCTGAGCCGCTCCATCTGCTCCTCCGTCAGGATGGGCTCCAGGTCCCGCTCCATGTCGTCGAGGATCATGGCCAGCTCCTCACGGCCCCTTTCGAATGCCAGCTCTGCTTTGGCGCCGGACTCTTCCAAGACCGCCCGTACCTCCGCGCGCTGCGCCTCGGATTCCGGCGCGATGAGCCGTTCGGTGTGATGGGCAAATCCGGCGCTGGTCTGAAAGTCCCGCGCGACCTGCAGACGCTCGCGCACCACCGCGCCGGTCAGCATGCCGCCGATCAGCATGCCCAGAATCAGGACGCTGGCGAGGATCAGGCTCGATTTGAGGATCGATTTCGTTCTCGTGTTCATGGCATGTCCTGATACATCAATGCGGCCTCGAGGCCGGTCGGCGGCAGGCCGAACACGGCTTCGGCGACACTCAACTCGCTTCCGAAAGGCCCGGTTTGAGCCTGGTAGACATTGGTCACGGCCAAAA
>JAKSBY010000603.1 GCA_022360855.1 Sphingomonadales bacterium
CGCCCAGGCCAGAGCGGCGGCGGCGACGGGCTGGGCGAGCAGGCTGACCGAACCCATGGCCGCGGGCAGATGCGCCAGGGAGAAGGCGATCAGGCTCTGGCCGATGACCTGGCAGATGACCGCGAGGCCGATCAGCACGAGCCAGCCCTCGGCCGAGACGGGCAGGATGCGCTCGCCCGTCGCCACGGCCAGGATGAAGAGCGCGCCCGCCGTCCACAGCCCGGTCCACAACATGACCGCCGCCGAGGTGAGCCGGCCCCGCATGCGGCCAACGGCGACGATATAGCCCGCATAGCAGACGGCGGTCGCGACGCCGAGCGCATCGCCACCGACCCGCGTCATGGAGACGTCGAAACTGGCGCCGAGCAGGAGACCGGCCCCGGCCAGGGCGCAGGCGAGGCCGATCAGAAAGACCCGGCCGAAGCGCTCGCCGAACAACAGGAAGGATGCCGCCGCCACGAAGAGCGGCGCCAGATTGGCCAAGAGGGTGGCGTTGGCCACGGTGGTGAGCGCGATGGACCAGTGCCAGAAGGCGAGATCGGCGGCGAAGAAAAGCCCGCCGATGGCAAGCAACCGATGATCGGCCGCGGAGAGCGGCGCCGGGGCCGCGCCGTTGGCCGATTCGAGCCGGCGCCATAGCCATAAGAGCGGCAGCGCGAGCGCGATTCGCCAAAAGCCGGTAGCGATGGGCCCGGCCTCGGACAGGCGGACGAAGATCGGCGCAAACGCGATGCCCATGGCGCCGGCCAAAGCGCCCGGGAAGGCAAATCCCGCCAATCGCGTCCCCAGCCGTCTCGATTGCCCGTCCATTTCTTGTCCCGTCGCGTTCGGCTGCAAGATCGGGCCAGAAGTTCGTGCTTGTCAGCCCAGCCCCGCTCTCCATATCATCGGCGCCGATCACGTCCAATGGGGATCACGCCATGACCGAAGACACCGTCATCCCGGTTAAGAAAGCCGCGCGCACCAACACCCACTGCACCGACGGCCAGTATCGGGAGATGTACGCCAGGTCGCTTGAGGATCCAGAAGGATTTTGGGCCGAGGCGGCGGGCCGCATCGACTGGTCGAAGCCCTTCACGAAGGTGAAGAATACGAGCTTTGACGGGGACGTGTCGATCCGCTGGTTCGAAGACGGCTGCCTCAACGCCAGCTATAACTGCATCGACCGCCATCTGCCCGAGCGCGCCAATGACGTGGCGATCCTGTGGGAGGGCGACAACCCGGCCTACCACCACGCCATCACCTATCAGCAACTCTATGCCCATGTCTGCCGCTTCGCCAATGTGCTGAGCCATCTTGGCGTGAAGAAAGGCGACCGGGTGACGATCTACATGCCGATGATCCCGGAGGCGGCCTACGCCATGCTGGCGTGCGCGCGTATCGGCGCCATCCATTCGGTGGTGTTCGGCGGCTTCTCGCCGGAGGCGCTCGCCGGGCGGATCAACGATTGCGCAAGCGAATTCGTCATCACCGCCGATCAGGGGGTCCGGGCGGCCAAGGCGATCCCACTCAAGGACAATGTCGATGCGGCACTGGAAAGCTGCCCGGACGTGAAGGCGGTACTGGTGGTGCGCCACACCGGCGCCGACATCGCCTGGGACGAGCGCCGCGACCACTGGTATCACGAGCTCAGCCTCCTGGTGCCGGCCGCCTCCGAGCCCGTCGAGATGAGCGCGGAAGACCCGCTCTTCATCCTCTATACCTCGGGCTCCACCGGCAAGCCCAAGGGTGTGTTGCACACCACAGGCGGCTATATGGTATGGGCGTCGCTGTCCCACCATTACGTCTTCGACTACCGGCCCGGCGAGGTCTATTGGTGTACTGCCGATGTCGGCTGGGTCACCGGCCACAGCTACATCGTCTATGGACCGCTCGCCAACGGCGCGACGACCCTGATGTTCGAGGGCGTGCCCAACTATCCCGATGTCGATCGTTTCTGGCGCATCGTGGCCAAGCATAAGGTGAACATCATTTACACCGCGCCGACGGCGATCCGCGCGCTGATGCGCGAGGGCGAGGAGCCAGTGACGCGGCACGACCGGTCCTCGCTCCGCCTGCTCGGCACGGTCGGCGAGCCGATCAACCCGGAGGCCTGGCTCTGGTACTACCGCACGGTCGGCGAGGAGCGCTGCCCGATCGTCGACACCTGGTGGCAGACCGAGACCGGCGGCACCATGATCACGCCCCTGCCCGGCGCGACCGCGCTCAAGCCGGGCTCGGCGACGCGGCCCTTCTTCGGCATCGCGCCGGCGCTCGTCGACGGCGACGGCAACACCCTCGAGGGCGCCGCCGAAGGCAATCTGGTGGTGCTCGACAGCTGGCCCGGCCAGGCGCGCACGGTCTATGGCGACCACCAGCGCTTCAAGGAGACCTATTTCACCACCTTCCCCGGGAAATACTTCACCGGCGACGGCTGCCGCCGCGACGAAGACGGCTATTACTGGATCACCGGCCGGGTCGACGACGTGATCAACGTCTCCGGCCACCGCATGGGCACCGCCGAGGTGGAATCGGCGCTGGTCGCCCACGCGCTCGTGGCCGAAGCCGCCGTAGTCGGCTTCCCGCACGATATCAAGGGCCAGGGCATCTACTGCTACGTCACCCTGAACGCCGGGCTCGAGCCCACCGACGACCTGAGCGCGGAGTTGCGCCAGTGGGTGCGCTCGGAGATCGGCCCGATCGCCACGCCCGACCATATCCATTTCTCGCCGAGCCTGCCCAAGACCCGCTCGGGCAAGATCATGCGGCGCATCCTGCGCAAGATCGCCGAGAACGACTTCTCAAACCTCGGCGACACCTCGACCCTGGCGGAGCCGGCGGTGGTCGACAGCCTGATCGAAGGCCGGCTCAATCGCTGAGCGCGGCCTTGAGCATGCGCGGATTGTAGAGCGACTTGGTTTCGGCGTCGGCGAGATCCGCGTCGGCGACAGCGAGCCTGAGCCGCCATTCGGCGAGGCCGGTGCGGGCCGCTTCCACGTCTTCGCGGGCGAGGCCGCGCAACAGGCCCAGCTGGCCCGAGAGCAGGACCAACTGCCCTGCCTGCTCTTCCAGACCGGGCAGGTCGAAGCGCTGATGGATGCGGCCGAGAAGGCCGCGCAGCGCCAGCATGAGGAAGTCGGCCAGGGCGGTCTCCCGGCGCGCCAGGGCCAGGCTGGCGGCGAGCGCGCCGCGGCGAATCGTATCGAGATCGTCGGCCAGGGTGATGGGCGCCGTCTCTGCCGCCGGACAAGCGTCGGATTTGAGCGCGTCCACATAGGCAACGACCGCCTCGAAAAGCGCAGCAGGCGGTGGCGCGCCCTGAAACTCGTCGATGATGACGCCGGCGATAAAGGCCCGGAGCGTCGGGACGGTACCCG
>JAKSBY010000044.1 GCA_022360855.1 Sphingomonadales bacterium
GACGCCCTGCGCGTGGTTGCCGGCCGACATGGCGATGACGCCGCGTTTGCGCTCCTCTTCGGTGAGGTGCAGGAGCCGGTTCAGCGCGCCGCGCTCCTTGAACGACGCGGTGAACTGAAAGCTCTCGAATTTGAGAAAGACGTCGGCGCCGGTGATCTGCGACAGGGTCTTCGAGGCGGTTGCGGGCGTGTCGATGATTTCGCTGCGGATACGCGCATGCGCGTCCACCACGTCGTCATAGCTGATCGGTAGGCTCGGCCGGTTCACGGATTTGATTTCCTGCTTCCCAGCGGGCCGTCATTGCAACCCGCGCGCCCATTTGCCACAGTCGGGGTGTCAAGTCCACGCCGGAGATGCACGATGCTCATGGAGCGCCAGAACTGCCAGCTCTTGCTGGTAGACGTCCAGGAACGCCTCTTGCCGTCCATGGCGGGGCGCGAGTCATTGCTTCTGAACTGCCGGCGGCTGCTGGAAGCGAGCGCGCTGCTCGACGTCCCGCTGACGATCTCGGAGCAATACCGCAAGGGTTTGGGCGAGACCGAGGCGTCGCTTTTGGAGGTATCCGAGCATGGCACGCGCTTCGAGAAGCTGCATTTCGGCTGCGCCGGCGATCCGGCGATTCTGTTTCACCTCATCGGGCTCAAGGGCTCCGGCCGCCGCCAGGTGGTGGTCGCCGGGATGGAGGCCCATGTCTGCGTGCTGCAGACAGCAATCGGCCTCGCAAGCGCGGAATTCGACGTTTTCGTGGTCGCCGACGCCGTGACGTCACGGACCGAACGCAACCGCGACTTCGCGCTCGACCGGATGGCGCGCGCCGGGGTCCGCGTGGTGTCAACGGAAATGGTGGTCTTCGAATGGCTGCATGTGGCGGGAACGGATGAATTCCGCACCGTGAGCCAGTTGATCAAGTAGCGGCCCGCAACGCGGCCAGGAATGCGTCGATTGCCGCGACGGCGGCGGGTTCGTCCAGGGTCGGTGCGTGGCCACGGTCGGGGACGACCGCAACCTGCATTTCGGGGTTGCGCTCTTGCATCCTGGCGAGCGTATCGGCGCTCAGGATGTCGGAGTGGGCGCCGCGGATGACCAGCAGTGGGCGCTGGCTGACCGCATCGAACAGCGGCCAGAGATCCGGCGGCACGGCGCTGCCCGCGGCGAGCCCGTCGGCTATCTTGAGGTCGTAATCCGGCGCGATCTTACCCGAGCCGTCCTCCCGGAAGATGCGCCGAGTGAAGCGCAGCCAATCCGCATCGTCGAAATCCGGATAGAGTTCGGCCGCGGAAGCGCGGACCAATGCCGTGGCCTTGCCCCAGTCCGCCGACACCGTCGGCATGCCGACATAGCTTTTGATCCGCTCGATGCCTTCCTCGGCGACTTCCGGGCCGACATCATTGAGGACGACTGCGGCGATACGCTCCGGTGCCATGGCTGACATGATCATTGCCATGAGCCCGCCCATGGAGGTGCCGATGATGATCACCCTCTCAACAGCCAGAAGTCCGAGCAGCTTGAACGTGTCCTGCACATAGGTGCCGGGGTGGTAGTTCTCCGCAGTGGGATCGTAGTCCGACCGGCCGCGCCCGCGCGGGTCGGGGCAGATGACCCGGTGGTGCCGGGAGATGTGCGGCGCCAGGTTTTCATAGTCCCGGCAATTGCGGGTCAGGCCTGTCAGGCAGAGGACGGGCGTATGCGCGCCGCTCCGGGCCGCGTAGTCGCGAAAATAGAGATTCAGGCCATCGTCGGACTTGAAGGTCGAATCGGTGAAGACCGGGCTCATGGCTCCTCGCTGAATTGTTGCCGCAGTTCACGTTTCAAAACCTTGCCGTTGGGGTTACGCGGCAATTCGTCGACAAAACAGACGTCGGCGATGCGCTGCTGCTTGCCGAGCTGGCCGTTGGTCCAGCCGAGGAGCGCCTCGGCCTCGAGCGCCGCCCCGGACTCCCTGACGACCACGGCGAGCGGCGTTTCGCCCCACTTCTTGCTCGGCACGCCGATAACCGCCGCGTCGTTGACCTCCGGATGGGTCAGCAGGATCGCCTCGATATCGGCCGGGTAGATATTCTGCCCGCCGGAGAGGATCATGTCTTTCTTGCGGTCGACGATGTAGAGGTTCATCTCCTCGTCGAGCCGGCCCATATCGCCGGTTCTCAGCCAGATCCGCCCCTGGTCGTCGCGCCATTGCGCTTCTTCGGTCGCTTGCGCGCGGTTGAGATAGCCCGGCATGATGTAGCGCGCCCGGCTGACGATTTCTCCGGACGCGCCTTGCGGCACCTCGCGGTTATCGTCGCCGACGATCTTGATGTCGCAACCGAGGATCGGCCGTCCCACGCTTTCCGGATTACGTACGGCCTCTTGAGGCTCCTGGATCGTGATGATCCCCTCGGTCAGGCCGTAGAGCTCGTAAAGCGCGTCGGGCATCAGCGCCAGCATGGTCTTTTTGAGATCGGCGTGCATTTTGGAGCCGACCGTGATCGCGCATTCGAAGGACGCCAATTGGTCGGCGGTCGCGCCGGCCTCCACCATGCGCTGGAACTGGATCGGCACCATGGCGGTGTGCGTAACACGTTGTTTGGTGATGTCGGCGATGGCCTCGTTGGCGTCGAAGCGATCATGAATGATCAAGGTGCCGCCGGCCAGTGCGGTACACAGCATGTTGAGCCACATGATGTTGGAATAGAGGCCGATGGTGCAGATCGTGCGAGTATCGGCGTGGTAGCGGAAGGCAAGTCCGCAGTCATAGGCCCAGTCGAGGCGGCCCTGATGGGTGTGGACGATGCCTTTGGGCATCCCTGTCGTTCCCGACGAATAGATCACGTTGCAGGGCGCATCGCCGGGCACCTCGATACCGGGGGGCTGGTCCGGCTGCGCCGATTTCCAGCTTTCGTAATCCTCCCAGCCTGCAGCGTCACCGGCACAGATGCGATTTTCGGCCTGTTCCGGCGTCAGCGCATCGCCAATGGCGTCGACCCGCGGCGTCTGGTCCGCGGTCGCGAAGATCAGCTTGGCGCCGCAATCCTTGATCATCGCGGCGACCGCCGCATCGGTGATCGAGAGGTTGAGCGGCACCGAGCAGGCGCCGGCCTTCATGATTCCCAGCAGCACCTCGGGCATGGCGCGGCCGTTCTTCATCACAATCGCAACAAAGTCCCCAGGCCCGATGCCGCGCGCCTTCAGCCCGTTGGCAACCCGATTGGTCTCGGCATCGAGCTCGGCCCAGGAGACGGTTTCGTCGCCTACGACCAGCGCCGCCTTTGCCGGCTGCCAGCGGGCATGCAGCGCCAAGATCTCGGGCAGAAACGGGCTTTCCGGTCCAAAGTCTGGCATAGCGAGTCCCTCCCTTTCGGTCCGGGACCGACACCATTACCATATTCGCATGGGCGGTGTTTAGAAGCTCACGCCTGCCTGATCGCGGCGGGCGTTCACCGCTTCTCATAGTTGTCCGCAACCCACTGGTTGAGCAGGCGAACGCCGAAGCCGGACGCGCCGGACGGCACCGTTGCCTGGCCCGAATCGCGCCACGCCATATTGGCGATGTCGAGATGCGCCCAGCTTTGGCCGGGCCGGATGAACGTGCCGATCACCGCCGCCCCGATCGAGGCGCCCGCGCCGCCGCTATCGCCGGTA
>JAKSBY010000090.1 GCA_022360855.1 Sphingomonadales bacterium
CCCGAGGGATTCCAGCTTTTGTGCCTGCGACAGTTCCGATTCCAGATCGGCGCGCAGCGCCTCTTCCTTGCGCAGCCGCGTCAGGTCGCGGCAGATCCAGATGGAATGCGGTCGGCCCTCGAGCTCGACACCGGCGACGGCGACCTCCACCGGGAAGGTCTCGCCGTTGCGTTTGAGGCCGGTGGTTTCCTGCACCATGTCTTCGTCGCCCAGCGAGTCCGGCTCCTCCGCGGCGGCGGCAAGCTCCTCGATCAAGAGGCGCTGCCCCTCGTCGAACAGCTCAACGACCGATTCCCCGCGCAGTGCCTTCGGCTCCGCCTTGAGCATACGTTCGGCGGCCGGGTTGGCGCGGCTGACGCGGCTGTCTTCGTCGACCAGAAGGATTCCCGCCGCGCTGCGCTCGAAGATGGCGTTCATCGGCTTGGTCTGCGCCTCCAGCTCGTCGGCCAGGGCGGCCAGGCGCTGGTTGGCGTCGTAAAGCTCCGAGCTCTTGCTTTCAAGCAGGGCCTCGGCGGCCGTGCGGGCCTGCCGTTCGCGCTCGAGGCGGCGCTCCAGGAGTTCGACATCCCGCATCAATGGCTCCGCCGCCTGATTTCGAAACGGACATGCGTTCCGGCAACCAGATCGTCGCGTTTTATCTTGACATCCTCATCGAAGTGATCGACGCAGCCGCAGATCAGCCCGTGCGCCACATCGGCCAGGCCGCGGTCGGACCGGTACTCCACGATCAGCACACCGCGCTCCGGGGTTTCACATCTGAGCTCCGGCGGCGAGGCATCGGGATAGAGCTTGCACACCTCACTGTGAATGTGCGTCTCGACCGCCTGCAGAAACGTCAGCGCGTCGGGAACGCCTTTAAAGAACTGCGGGTAGGCGGCAACGAACCGGCCGAAGAGATAATAGCCGTAGGCGTGAACCAGATCGGCCACCTCAACCCCGGTTTCCTCCGAAAGCGCCGTGACCAGACTGACGATTTCGCCGTGATCATAGTTGCCCACCGCCGTATAGGCACCGCCCGACGGCAGATCCGCTTTGGCAACGATCCGCTCCGTGCATTCGGGCGAGAATTGCGCGTCGACCATGTCGAGAAATTCGGTAAATATGACGCCCTTCATCGCGATCTCCTCCGCGTAAGAATGATGGGCGCAAAGCGCCGCCGGTCCGCCGGCCAATTCCTCGGCCGACGGGCACAGCGACCCCACGAATTCTGAACGAATTCAGCAGAGGCCAGGATTAGAAGAAAATCGTAGACAAATTGTTAAGGATTGGACCCGGCGGGCGGCAATCAGCAACGAAGCGCTAGGCCCCTCCCTCCCTGCGGTGCATGAAGGCCAGACGCTCGAAGAGCATGACGTCCTGCTCGTTCTTCAGGAGCGCGCCGTGCAGGGGCGGGATGAGCTTGTTCGGGTCGCGCGATTTCAGGATTTCCAGCGGCATGTCTTCGTTCATCAGCAGCTTGAGCCAGTCGAGCAATTCCGACGTCGACGGCTTCTTTTTCAGGCCCGGCACCTCGCGGATCTCGTAGAAGACGTTCAGGGCCTCGCGGACCAGCGTTTTCTGAATCTTCGGAAAATGTACATCCACGATGGCCTGCATGGTCTCCCGGTCCGGGAACTTGATGTAGTGGAAGAAGCAACGGCGCAGGAAGGCGTCGGGCAGCTCCTTCTCGTTGTTGGAGGTGATGAAGACGATCGGCCGGTGCTGCGCCTTGACCGTTTCGCCGGTCTCGTAGACGTGGAACTCCATGCGGTCGAGCTCGAGGAGCAGATCGTTGGGAAATTCAATATCTGCCTTGTCGATCTCGTCGATCAGGAGGATCGGCGCCTCATCCATGGTGAAGGCGTCCCACAGCTTGCCGCGCTTGATGTAATTCCTGATGTCCTTGACCCGCTCGTCGCCGAGCTGAGAATCGCGCAAGCGCGCCACGGCGTCGTATTCATACAATCCCTGAGCCGCCTTGGTCGTCGATTTGATATGCCACTCGATCAGTGGTTTGTTGAAAGCCTGCGCCACCTCCTGCGCCAACACGGTCTTGCCGGTGCCGGGCTCGCCCTTGACCAGAAGCGGCCGGCGCAAGGTTGCACAGGCATTGACCGCGACCATCAGGTCTTCGGTCGCCACATAACTCTGAGTTCCGGAAAATTTCATGACACGCCTTTGTGGTGGCAACGGCTTTCGCAACTGCGAACAGACCGTAGGCCGGCCAGGGCAATCTTTCAAGCTCCGTACCGCGGGCGGGACGGTGAGTTTTTGTTAACCTTGATGGGTGAGGATACTTCCCCAGGAACGGGCATTAAGCCCGCGTCAACCTCTCGCTGCTAGCAAGGGTCCGCGCAAGGCGGTTAGGAATTACAATGGCGTTGAAGCTCTCACTTAAGCCTGGCGAGCAATTCGTGGTCAACGGTGCGGTTATCGCAAACGGCGACCGGCGCACCAGCCTCATTATCCAAAACAAGGTGTCGATCCTCCGCGAGAAAGACATCATGCAGGAGAGCGAGGTGGATACGCCGGCCAAGCGCATCTATTTCCCGATCATGCTGGCCTATCTCGATCCGGAGAACGTCAACAAATACTATCAGGAATTCATCGAGCGGATGACCGAGTTCCTGAACGCGATCGAGGAGCCCGCGGCCAAACAGTGCTGCCTGGCGATCTCTTCGGAAGTGATGCAGGGCAATTTCTACCGCGCCCTGATGATCTGCAAGAAGCTGTTTGAGTTCGAGGAGCAGAGACTCAAGTATGTCGCTTGAGGCGTATCAGAAAACGCAGACCGCGGCGGAGACGCCGTCGGATACCGAGTATCGTTTGTTCAGCCAGGTCACCCGGTCGCTGATCGATGCCCGCGACAAAAAGGCGACCGGCATCGAACTGGTGCAGGCGTTGGACTGGAACCGGCGGCTCTGGTCGACGCTCTCGACCGACTGCGGCGCGGCCGGCAACAAACTGCCGGAAAGCCTGAGGGCCGCCATCATCTCGCTATCCATCTGGGTCAGCCGCTATTCCAGCGAAGTCGCCCGCCGCAAGGCTGACATCGACGCCCTGATCGACGTCAACCGCTCGATCATGGAAGGCCTGGCCATGCAACGGGAACATCTGCGCAAGGCGGCAGCCCCGCCAACCGCACCGCAATCTCCGCCGCCCGCCACGTCGACGGCCGGCTAGTCACTGACACACGTCTTCCCCTGAAACCACCGCCGCTCGCGGTTGCCGATTTCGGCCAACCGGCAAATTTTGCCGGGTTCTCGAGCCCGCGATAGGCAAAATTTGCCGCGGCGGCAAAATTTGCCGGGCACCGCGTGGTTAACCCGGAATCCTGCGCCTCTCGAAGCTGCTTCCGGCCTCCCTCGCAACCAATGGTTAACACATTTTTTTCGGCCGAGTTGGCACGGGGATTGCTTTGGCTGGGGGTGGGCAAAATGCCCGCGAGCACAATGCTCTGATACCTTCAGAAAGGAGACTACAGAATGGCTTTTTCTGTAAACACGAATGTCGGCGCCTTCGTAGCGCTGCAAAGCCTTTCCCAGACCAACCGCGACCTCAATGTGGTTCAGAACCGGATTAACACCGGTCTGGCCGTGTCTGGTGCAAAGGACAATTCCGCCGTATTCCAGATCGCGCAGAACCTGCGTTCGGATCTCGGCGGCCTGAACGCCGTTAAGCAGAGCCTGAGCAACGCTTCTTCGACGCTGGATATCGGCATCGCCGCGGCGGAGACGATTTCCGACCTCGTCGTGGAGCTCAAGGAAAAGGCGGTTGCCGCTGCCGACACCGGCATCGACTCCGCCAGCCGGGCGGCTCTGGCCAACGACTATGCGGCCATCGTCTCGCAGATCGGCACCGTCGTTGCCAATGCCGAGTTCAACGGCACCAACCTGATCAAGGCGACGCCGGACAGCGTGTCGGCGATCACCAACGACACCGGTACGCAGACCATCAGCGTTACCGGCGCCTCGCTCGTGGTCGGCGGTGCCAACCTGACGTTTGCCGCGACGATCACCTCGGCGGGCGATGCCTCGACGGCTGTCTCGGCCATCGAGACGTCCTTGGGGAACATCAACACCGTGTTGTCCACCTTGGGCTCCGGTGCGCGTCAGATCGACACCCAGGCGAACTTCGTCAACAAGCTTTCCGACACCATCGAGACCGGTATCGGCAATCTGGTTGACGCCGACCTGGCCCGCGAAAGCGCTCGGTTGCAGGCTCTTCAGGTCCGTCAGCAGCTTGGTCTGCAGGCCCTGTCGATCGCCAACCAGGCGCCGGCGGCGGTACTCGCGCTCTTCAGGTAGTTGGGGCGTAAGGGCTCAGCGAGGGTTGGCCACGAGGCCGCCCTCGCCCCCTCCCCCGCCTGAGCCAAGGTGCACGGAAAACGATACATGGAATCTGTATCAACTAACTAAACGGGAATCAGCGTTTACAGGCTGACGATTGGGCTAGAAGCGAATAAAGGAAGTAACCATGAACGAGATTAGCACAAATGGGCCGGTGTCCGGACGTGTTGTGTCTCGTGCCAACGCTCCGGAGCAGGTCGCGAAACAAGCAGCCGAACGCAGCGCAGCATCCGCATCCGAACGCAGCATCGAACTGGCCCGGAACGACCAGGCACGTGCGAGTGCCCGGAACATTAGTCCGATCGGCAAAGCCGAGGAGCTGCTGAACCGATTGCTGAGCAGCGAGCTTGGCAAGTCACGATTGCGGATCAATCGACACGACGCCGCCGGGAGGTTCGTCTACGAGTCGATCGACAAAAACTCCGGCGAAGTTGTGAAGCAATTCCCGCC
>JAKSBY010000754.1 GCA_022360855.1 Sphingomonadales bacterium
ACCTGCCAGGCGCCGGCCCCTCGCGACGCCATGAGATCGCACCAGTCCCGCGGCGCCCCATCGATGACGGCTTTTCGAAATGCCCGGCGCCCGGACACACGCTCATACCAATCTCGGACATTCGGACGATCCCGCCAGAACGCCGCCATCCTGAGATCGGCCAGTCTGTGGACGTAGGGCGCCAAGCCTATGTCGGCCAGCGAATACGCACCGCCGGCGAGCCAGCCGCTCGCGTTCAGGCCGGCTTCCATGCGTTCCAACGTGCGATCGATTTCCGCCACCGCGTCCTTGACCGCCGGGTGATCGATGCCCTGTTCGAGGGATTCCATCTGAAGCTCTCGCCGCGTTCGATCCGGTATCTTCGAAAACACCTCCTGAGGATCGAGATCCGCTTCATTCAGGAACAATTCGCGCACCGATGTGGCCCACGTAATCCGGCCGATGGCCCAGTGCACGGCGACATCGGTCATCTTCGTCCAGACGCGCATGACGGCGCGCTGGTAAGGGTCGTGCGGCCGCAAGGGATTTTCGGCGATAACGTCGTCAAGATACTCGCCGATGATCGTCGACTCGACGACGACCTTGCCGTCATGGACAAGCGTCGGCACAACGCCGCTCGGATTTAGCCTCAGATAGCCTTCGGAGAGGTTTTCCTTCTTCAGGATATCGATCTCGCGATGATCCCAGTGAGCGCCCTTTTCATGCAGGACGATCCTGACCTTCTGCGCACAGACGGAGATTTCATTGCTGTACAGCGTGAACATCCGACGCCTCATTGCGGTTCTGAAAAAGCCGACCCCCATTTTATAGCGTGCAGCGGCCGCTCAAAGTATGCGCTCGACTTAACCAAAAGGGATTATTCCGGTGCAACTGGGTTGGCTGCAGCGGAAATGGTAGACGCTCCCGCCCCTTTATGCCGCATAATTCGGGTTGATCGAACCACACACCGGCTCAGAGGGATGGCGGACATGGACCGACAGAGTGAAATCGTCAAAAGGAGCGACGATCCGCAGCCGACGAGCTTTGCGGTAACGCCCTTCAGGAAGGCGCGCCCGGGCGAGGCATGGTCCTTCGAAGTCAATGTCGTCGCCGAACCGCTCGACGGTATGGAAAAGAGAGCAACCATCGGCGCCAATGTCCCGGGGGTGCAGTCGTTCGAGCTGATCTCGGACGAGAGCCCGGCGATCGGCGGCGAGAATCGGGGGCCGGCCCCCTTGGTCTACATGGCAGGCGGCATTGCGTTCTGCTTTCTGACCCATGCGAGTTTCTACATCAAGGCCAGGCAACTGAATGTCGAGCACCTCCGCGTCGAACTGCGCATGCGGTTTTCGACGCGCGATAAAACCGCCTCCGGCGACGACACGGACCCGCAATGCCTCGGCATCGAAACCCATGTCGCCATCGACTCCCCGGAATCCCGGGAAGAAATCCACAGACTGATTGCCGACGCAGAGGCCGCGTGTCTTGCGATGAAGGCAATCATCAACGCGACACCGGCCGAGATCCATCTACATCACGATGGCCAGACAACCCGACTTGAGACTTAAACGCAAATTCACAAGAGGCCTCACCCATGCAAGATACGAAATCGACCGACGGAGTTTCACGCCGCACTTTGTTGAAAGGCGCTGCCGGCGCGACCGCAACGACGATCCTTGCCGGCGCCGCCGACGCGGCCGCGAATGGCAAACCGGCGGCCGCGTCGGAACGCATCATCGTTGACGGTCTCGATGCCTGGCCGCTCAGCGAGAAGTTTCTCCGTCTCATGGAAAAAGGGGGCGTCGACTGCCTGCATGCGGGCATGGCCTTGTATGGGTTCGGCAGTGTCTACGGCTTCGCCCACGAACATCCCGACCGCGTGACCGTCGCCAAGACCGTCGCGGAGGTCCGCCAGGCTAAAGCCGACGGCAAGATCGCGCTCGTCATGGGGTCGCAATTCGCCCGGGTATTTGAAGACGCGGCTTTCAGAGGTCTTGACTACTATCTCCTGGGCAGCATCAAGCAGATGGTCGCAGCGGTGCGAGAGCATAAAGCCCAAGGGCTCGGCATTCAGGGCATCTGCTATAATGTGTCGAACACGTTCGGCGGCGGCTGCCTTGAGCACTCCATTCCCCTGACGCGGGCCGGCCGCCATCTTGTCGAGGCTCTCCACGACAATCGGATTGTGCTGGATATCGGCGGCCATACGGGCGAGCAGACCAGCCTCGATGCGATCGAGATATCCAAAGGCGTGCCCGTCGTCTGCACCCACACCAATTTCGCGGCGCTCAACCCCAACGCGCGGGCCATATCCGATCGTCTGGCCGAAGCGATCGCGAAAACCGGCGGCGTCATCGGCGTTACCGCGATCAGCGCCTTCCACTACAGACATGCCGGCAACGTGAATGAGAGACGCAGGCAGGCGACATTCGAAGAGCACCTCGATCAATACGACTACGCCAAGCAGTTGATCGGCGTCGATCATGTGGGCCTCGGCCCCGACTTCATTGACGGGTGGGGCGTCGAAGACCCTGCGGATTCTCTAGCGTTCCCGCCCTGGACACTGGCGCCGGGCGTTCAAACGACGGTCGAGGGCTTCGAAAACATCTCGAAGCTCCCCAATCTCATTCGCGGTTTGCAAAAGCGCGGCTGGACGGAGGCCGAGCTGGACAAGCTGCTCGGCGGCAACTGGCTGCGCGTCTATGAGCAGGTCTGGGGGGCCTGACGCACTTTACATCCGATCGTTCAGCGTCTCGTTGAGCCAGCCGAACATCACCTGATGCAGCCGCGGCAGGTTGTTGAAGGAGCAGTGCATGGCCGCACCCTCCGACACCGTGAATTTATGGATATGCTTCGGCCCCGCCAAGTCATCGTAAAATTCCCGCGCATGACGTTCGTACATCGGGCCTTCACCATCGCTTAGCAGCACCAGAGTCGGGGTTGTGATGCGCTTGGCATCGGCCCGAAAGTTGTAGGCGGACATGACATCGACCAACTCGCCCAGCGTAGAGGCGCCCGTCACGAATTTGCTGTGGGGGTTGGCGCGGATTTGCGCCACCTCCGGCGAAATGACCTCCGCGAATGCTTCCGCGTTATCGATCATCGGCGGATAGGTGATGTAAGCGGCGAGACGGTCGTCGAGGGCCGCCGCAGCGCGCGCCGACAGCCCTCCGCCGAAGCTGATACTGCACAGCACGATGCGCTTTTTGTCGACCTCTCCGCGCTCTGCAAGGTAGTCCACCATGGCGCGCACCGGCACGTCGTAGTCGGGCCGAAACGTCAGCTCCGGATGGCGGTACAGCGCGCCGCGATGCCCCGGTCCGTCAATGACCGCGACGTTGTAGCCCTGCTCCAGGGCTGCGGCGCCCGCCCAGAGAAACATCTCCTCGGCCGAGCCGTCGAAGCCGGTGAACATAAAGATCGTCGGGCGCCGCCGCTTCTTTTTGTCCGGCGTGATGAAATAGCCGGGAAGGTCTTTGTCGCCATAGGGCACCGAGATCGTTTCAAAGCTGCCTTTAAAGCGCTTCCCGGCTGCTCGGAAGCAGCGTGCACCGCCCTCATTCAACGCCCTGGCTTCAGGCGCAAGCGGGTCGGCGGTAAAGAACTCTGCGGCCCGATAATAGACCGTCGCACGAAGATACGCGTCGCGCGCCGACACATCCGACGATTGTGCCGCCGCCTGTTTGGCCCATGCCTCCACCTTCGCGCCCAGCCTCGCCCACGCGGGCGACCACAGCCGCGCCATCGCGACATAGTTCTCAAAATACTTTTCGAAGGACGGCGTTATCGCGGCAGTCGGGGGGCCGAGCTCACGGACGATCGTGATGCATTCGCCGAGCGCCGCGCCGCCTGCATTCGCAAGGCCGAGGACGCGAAGAAACTGGAACTCGGCGTCAGGGTTATCGAAGAACACCGGAATGTCGCCGGATCGCGCCTCCATCCAGGTGTCGCCCAGCTTGAAGTCCGCGGCCGCACCGAGGGCCTCGGGCTCCGGCGAAGCGGCCAAGGCCCCCCGCCCCATCGCCGCCACCCCGAGCAATCCCAGACACGCAAAAGTCCGGCGGTCCATCCTCATCTTGTCATCCATCTCTTTCCAGCTCCTTCCACCCCTTCACGCCGCCCTGCTCCCGGCGCCGTTCGGCGCATCACAAAATCAGGATGGTGATATTAGGTCGGGCGCGTCCCGGCCGGCGCAGTAGATTCGCAACCCAAAGGGATTATTTCCAAACCGGAAGGGCCCGGTTTCGCGCGCGCCGATCAGCGAACTTCCGAAGCACCTCTCCGGGCACCGCCTTCACGTCGCCGCAAAGCCTGCCCGGGCGCGGACGCGGTCAGGAGACTGACGACGACGGTAATCAGGAGGCCGCCGATAAATCCCGGTATCATCTCGTAAAGATCGTAAAACTGTGCCTTGAAGACGCTGATCCAGACAACGGTTATGCCAAAACCGCCGATCATGCCGGCCAGCGCGCCCTGCCACGTGGTGCGCGG
>JAKSBY010000485.1 GCA_022360855.1 Sphingomonadales bacterium
CTCGTCGACCTCAGATACAAGGACATCGTCTTCCTTCAGGGCACCAAGCTGAAGATCAATGTTCTGAACAGGGACCGTTTCCGGGTCGGGCCCGTTATCTCCTACCGGTCCGGCCGTTCCGAGAACCGCAATACGGTGCTGACCGGGCTCGGCGATGTGCCGGATACCTTCGAAATCGGCGGGTTCATGGAATTCTACGTGAAGGGTATGCGGCTGACCGGCGATTTCCGGCAAGCGATTTCCGACAATCTCGGGTGGAACGCCCGGGCCACGCTCAGCCACGGCGTCTTCAACAGCGAGAAAATCCTGGTCGGCGTCGGAATCGGCTTCAAATGGGCCTCCAACAACCAGATGGACGCGGATTTCGGCATTACCCCCGCCCAGTCCGAGGCCTCGGGCATCGAGGTCTTCGATGCCGGCAGCGGACCGGTCAACGTGTCGCTGTCGGGTCTGGCCCGTTATCGTTTGAGTGAGAACTGGCGGGTGGACGGGCTGGTATCGGTGCGCCGGCTTCTCGATGGCGCCGCGCAGAGCCCGCTGACCGATACATTCGGCTCAAAACTGCAATTGGTGTCCGGAATCGGGGTCAGATACGGCTTTTGAGCCCTTGTGAGTGCGTTTTGACGCCTCCAACCCCATTTGTTCTATTCAATTCGATCTGGACTCGCGCTTTGCTGCGCCAAATCGCTGATGAATTGGATATAGGTGTAAAATTTACATAAAAATCAACAATGAGTGGTGGGGAACACCGAGCCTCGCGTTTTGCGGCAAGAAACCGTATGATTTCCGGGCTGCGGGGAGGACTTCAGGGGCGGGATAGCACCTATAAACGGCTGAATTCCGGGCTTCCTGCGTCTACATCTATCGGCCAACTAAACGATTTGCCGGGTTTCGCCGCAGCGTGGGGTTGGCGTATAAGCCGATCCATGAAGAGTTGCGACGGAGTGCGCGATGAAAAAACAAAACAAATTGCTCACCAAGATGCCCACGTTTGCTGCAGTCGCCGCGATTGGCCTCATCGGGCTTGGAGAAGCGGTCCAGGCGCAAACCGGTAGCCGGGTCGGCGCCGAGGCCCAACCCCAGACCACGCTTTGGCTGAAGGCGCCTTCGGACATCGGCAAAATGCGCAAGCTGCTGCGCGAAGGCCGCCCGGATGAAGCCATCGAACTGGCCGAGAAGTTCCTCGCTACGGTCCATCTGCCCAGCCCTTATCGCTATTCCGGGCTGAACGCGCTTTGCATCGGTCATACGATGAAAGGCGAGATCGAGGCGGCCATCGAGGCCTGCAACCGGGCGATCACCATGATGCCCAGCAAGTGGGAAGCCTTGAACAGCCGCGCGACGGCCCACTATACGGCGGGCCGCTATCAGGCGGCGATCGAGGATTACCGCAAGGCGCTCGCGCTGGCGCCTGGCCTGGATGTGCTGCAGCATAATCTGGAGCTTGCCGAGGGCCGGCTGAGCGGGTCTTAGACCAGTCGTTTGGTAAGACGCGGGCTACACCCCGGAGCCTTCCAGGGTGTAGCCCGCGCTTGACTTTAGCGCCCGGGCCGTCTTTTGGTCTGGGCCATGGACATTGGCCAAAGGATTCAAACGATCGTCTCGGGTTTCGCGGCGGACGCGGCGGGCCGCAGCGTCGCGGTTCGCGTGGTTTCACCCTTTGGGTTGGACGCGTCCGCGGCGGGTGATGTGGCGCGCCCGGCGGCCAGCGTCATCAAGCTGCCGGTCATCATGGCCCTGCTGCGCGCCGCCGAGGCGGGCCAGGCCGATCTCGACGAACGGGTGGCGGTCGCCGGGCTCCCGACGAGCCGTTACGCATCCGTAATGATGGCTTTCGAGCCTATGAGCACCCTTTCCCTTGGCGAGATGGCCGCGCTCGCCATCATCACCAGCGACAATCCGCTGGCGGTCCACCTGCAGGAGCGGGTTGGGCTGGAGGCCGTGAACGAGCTGCTGGCCGAGCTCGGCTGCTCGGAAGCGGCGAGAATGGCCGCCGGCTTCTCGGAAGCGGAGCTTGGCCCGGCAAACCGCGCAAACCGCTTAACGGCTGAGGACGCGCTCTGCATCGTCACAGCGATCCATGAAGACCCGATCTACCGACCGCTCGAACGCGCGATGGAGAACAACCTCCGCAACGGCCGCATGCCGGCGTTGTTGGACGAGGACGTCACCGTCGCCCACAAGACCGGCTCGCTCGACGGCGTCGTCAACGATGCAGGGTTCGTTTCGCGCGGGGAGGCCGCGTTCTACGCCGCCTTCCTCACCGAAGGTCAGGACGACGCCCTGCAAACCGAACGCGCCATCGCCGAGACGACGCGGGCGATTTTGGCAGTACTTGACCGCAAGACTCTTCTCGCCTCGGCACCCATTGACGACGACGATCTGCCCGGCCGGGACGACAAGGGGCGGCTTGTAGAATTCTGAATCAAACCACCGGTTTCGGATTTGCTTTCGCTCGCGGCCGGAACAGGGCGTCGGCGCTGATGAAGATAAGTCGTCTGCGAAATGCCGCCGGGCTCTCGACGATCAAGGTCGACCGCAGGGCGTCGAGACCGCCCGCGAAAAAGGGCTTGTGCAGCATCCGGCTGGGGCCCTCCACCCACGCGGGGGCATCCAACCCAAAGGATTCGGAGAGATGCTCCGCTGTAGCGGCCAGATAGGCGTCCTTTACGGCATCGAGAGGCGCCGGTTCCTCCGCGAGTGCGACTTGGCGCCGGTTCGGATGCCCATAGAACTCGTCAAGAAACTCCCGGAGCGCCGGGTCAAAGGACGCGACGCCCGCACGGACACGCAGCGAGACCTCTGCGAGAGTCTTGGGCCTCCCTGCGCCGCCATTCGCCAACGCCATGTCATTTGTCCCGCGGTTTCGCATAAAGCTCTTCCAGCCCGAATTCCGTCTTGGGTGAAATCCGACTACGTGGATAGAACGCCTCGACCAGGGCGATCGCCTGCTCGGCAGTCTCGATCCCGATCTCAGCGCCCAGGGCACGGATGTCCGAAACGTCCTGCGGCTCGTCCACACCACCTATACGCATGGCCATGGCCTTCATGGCGAAAAGATATTCCGGTACAGGCACGAAAACCCGCAAGCCAGCGTCTTCCGCATCGGGATAAGTTGCAAGCAGTGCCTTTGCATCCGGCGCGCCGTCACGCGGACTCAAAAAACCCTTCACGCCGTCGTTCAGCCAATCGGCCGGCCAGCCGAACTGATCGGCAATGTCCTTGACGATCGGGCGCAACCAACTCTTGTCCTGCTCGAACACCGCATCCACATCTTTGGTGGTGGCGCGGGCCGGCAGCGTCAGGACCACCGCCGAACCACCGTAGACGGCAATCTCCACGATCTTGCCGTCGGCACAAGCTCGGCGGCCGATTTCTTCGAACGCATGCCGTATGGTATCCCGGTCGAACGGTTTAACGGTATCGACCATCACCGCCTCACGTATCCAAAAAGCTCCGGAGCTTTCTGGAGCGCGACGGGTGTTTGAGCTTGCGCAAGGCCTTGGCTTCGATTTGCCGGATGCGTTCGCGGGTGACGGAGAATTGCTGGCCGACTTCCTCGAGCGTGTGGTCGGTATTCATGCCGATGCCGAAGCGCATGCGCAGCACGCGCTCCTCGCGCGGCGTCAGCGAGGCGAGCACGCGGGTCGTCGTGTCCTTGAGGTTGGAGTGGATGGCTGAATCCACCGGCAGCACCGCGTTCTTGTCTTCGATAAAGTCGCCGAGATGCGAGTCCTCCTCGTCGCCGATTGGCGTCTCCAGCGAGATCGGCTCCTTGGCGATCTTCATCACCTTGCGCACCTTCTCCAAGGGCATGGAGAGCCGCTCGGCGAGCTCTTCCGGCGTCGGCTCGCGGCCGATCTCGTGCAGCATCTGGCGCGAGGTACGGACGATCTTGTTGATCGTCTCGATCATATGCACCGGAATGCGGATGGTGCGCGCCTGATCGGCGATGGAGCGGGTAATGGCTTGCCGGATCCACCAGGTCGCGTAGGTCGAGAATTTGTAGCCGCGGCGGTATTCGAACTTATCGACCGCCTTCATCAGGCCGATATTGCCTTCCTGGATCAGATCGAGGAACTGCAGGCCGCGATTGGTGTATTTCTTGGCGATGGAGATGACCAGCCGGAGGTTGGCCTCCACCATCTCCTTCTTGGCGATGCGCGCTTCCTTCTCGCCCTTCTGCACCGTGTGGACGATGCGGCGGAACTCGCTCGGATGCAGGCCGACTTCCTGCGAGATCTCGGCGATCTGATCGCGGATGTTCTCGACCACGTCGGCTTCGTTCTTGGCGAATTCTTTCCAGCCCTTGCCATCGAGCTTGCCGACGCGCTTGAGCCAGCCGGGCTCGAGCTCGTTGCCGACATATTCGTCGAGAAAGGCCCGGCGCGGGATCTTGCGGCTTTCGGCGAGCCGGAGCAGCCGGCCACCCAAGGACAACAGCCGCTTGTTCATGCTGTAGAGCTGATCGACCAGATCCTCGATGCGGAGGTTATTGAAATGCATCGACGAGACGAGCTCGGTCAGCTCTTCCCGGAGCTTGCGATAGCGGCGGTCCTGGGCGCGCGAAAGCTCGCCGCCTGAGACCGCGCCCTCCATGCGGATGCCCTGCAGGCGGGCGTATTTCTTATAGGCCGATTCGATGGCCGCCAGCTTCTCCACGGCGTCGGGCTTGAGCGCCTCTTCCATGGCGGCCAGCGACAGGTTGACCTCGTCGAACTCCTCTTCCTCGGTCTCGCCGCCCTCGCCCTCTTCGCCTTCTTCGCCCTCTTCGGCGTCCTCGTCTTGTGCGGTCTCTTGCTCGGTTTTGGCGTCGGGCTTCTCCGCCTCCGGCTCGGGCGTCGACGGTGCCTCCGTCGCCGGAGCCCCGGCGGCGCCCGGCGCCAGCGGCGCATTGTCGTTATCGCCGGGACCTTTGCCCAACGTGGCATCGAGGTCGATGATATCGCGCAGCAAAATCTCGTCGGCGTTGAGAAGCTCATACCAGCCGACGATGGCACGGAAGGTCAGTGGGCTCTCGCACAAGCCAACGATCATCGTATCGCGGCCCGCCTCGATGCGCTTGGCGATGGCGATTTCGCCTTCGCGCGACAACAGCTCCACCGAGCCCATTTCGCGCAGATACATGCGCACCGGGTCGTCCGTGCGCTCGAGCTGTTCGGATTTCTCCGAAACCTTGAACTCTTCTTTTTCCTCTTCCGGCTCGTCCGCCGCCTTGTTGGCGGCCTTGCCGGCCTCGTCCTGATCTTCCGCGTCGATGACGTTGATGCCCATCTCGGACAAGGTCGTCATTACGTCTTCGATCTGTTCGGACGACATCTGGTCCTGCGGCAGCGCTTTGTTGAGCTCGTCATAGGTGACATAGCCGCGCTCCTTGGCGCGGGCGATCATCTTCTTGAGCGCGTCGCGGGTCGCGTCGATCAGCGGGCTATCACCGCCCTCCTCGCGATCGCCGGAACGCTCCGCTGCCTGTGCATTCTTTGTCGCCATCTAAGACCAACCTCTTGCAAAGGGGCCGCCGTACCAACGTGGCACCGGCCCAAATCGCAGCTTTCTAAGCCGCACTATTCATTCACCCATAAGTCGCACGATTTGACGCGAGGCCATAATTCTCCAAGCCCTCGTCGCTGCCCTGCGCTGCGTGGTACTCCGCCACCAGCGCCTTCAGCCGCTTATTGGCGGCCTCCGACCAGGTTTTGCCCAATTCCGTTTCGACCTCTTTGATCTCTCGCTTGAGCCCGGCGATATACCGGCACCGGCCCAATGTGTGGTTCCACCCCTGTTCAACGTCCAAAAGGTCCGCCTCCGGCCAGGCAGACCAAACACTTTTGTGGCGCGTCGCTTCGGTCAACCGACGATACAGCCGCTCGAACCCATTCTCAATTAAATGGGATTTCAGCGCCTCGCGATCAAGACCCGACGTTTCGCGGGCTTTTCCTATGATTGCCTGACGCAGATTGTCAAGCTCGCGGGTCGCAAGTTCCACCTCCTCGAAATCGTCGAGCCGGCGGTCCAAAAGCGCCGGATGATTGAGGATGGTGAGCACCAAGAGCTCCTCCATAGGCTTCGGCACCGCGTCCGCGCCGCGGCTGCGGCCGATTGCCGTTTGCGCCAGACGGCCACTTTTGCGTGGTGGTTGATAGGCGCCCCGACCTTGCCGCCCGGTTAACGGCCGGCCGCGCGCGCGTCGGCCCTCGGCCGGTCCGGCGTATCCGAAAGCCGCGTTCAGCCGGCGGCGAAACTCGGTCTGGTAGAAGCCGCGAACCTTGCCGTCGCGGATTTCGCCGACGGTCTTCATGACCTGGGCTTCGAAGCCGGCGCGGCGTTCCGGCGTCGAACAATCATTGCCCTCGGCCAGAGACCCCCACAGCATGTCCGCCAGCGAGACCGACTTGTCGAGCACCGCCTGGAACGCCTCGCGCCCCTCGCCCGCGACCAGGCTGTCCGGGTCCTGGCCTTGCGGCAAAAGGGCGAAGCGCATCGAGTGCCCGGGCTTCAGGAGCGGCAGGGCATGCTCAAGCGCCTTCGCGGCCGCCTTCAGGCCGGCTCTGTCACCGTCAAAGCACAGCACCGGCTCAGGCGCCAACCGCCAGAGCGCCGCCATCTGTTCTTCGGTAAGCGCCGTGCCCAAAGGCGCGACCACATGGCCGTAGCCAGCCTGCGCCAGGGCGATCACGTCCATGTAGCCCTCGGCGACGATGACCTCGCCGGCCTCGTAGGCGGCCTTGCGTGCCTCGGCCAGGTTATAGAGCTGGCGGCGCTTGTGAAAGAGCGGCGTCTCCGGGCTGTTGATGTATTTCGCCTTGGCCTCGCCGAGCGCGCGGCCGCCGAAGGCGATGACGCGGCCGTGGATGTCGCGGATCGGGAACATCACCCGGTCGCGAAACCGGTCATAGCTCGTGCCGCCGTCGTCGGGCTTGATCAGAAGGCCCGCCTCGACGAGCTGCTCTTCGTCGCATTTGCGCGCGAGCAGCGCATCCTTGCACCCCGTGCGCCGGTCCGGCGCGAAGCCGAGGCCGAAGCGCTCTACGGTTTCACCGGTCAGGCCACGGCGCTCGAGATAGTCGCGGGCGCGCTGGCCGGCCGACGAATTGAGCTGGGCGGCAAACCAGTCGGCCGCCGCCTGCATAACCTCGAAAAGCGAGGCCCGGCGCTTGGAGCGGGCCTCGTCCTCGGGCGAGGGCTTTGGAATTTCGAGCCCCGCCTCGCGGGCCAGGCGCTCCACCGCCTCCGGGAAAGCGAGTCCTTCCGAATCCACCAGGAAACGGATGACGTCGCCATGGGCGCCGCAGCCGAAGCAGTGGTAGAAGCCCTTCTGCTCGTTGATGGTAAAGGACGGCGTCTTTTCGTTGTGGAAGGGACAGAGCCCGACATATTCCTTGCCGCGCCGCTCCAGCCGCACCTTGCGCCCCACCGTCTCGGCAAGCGGCGCGCGGAGCCTGAGCTCGTCAAGGAATTCCTGGGTAAACCGCATGCGCCTCCGGTTGCATCAAGGCCGGCCATGGCTCGGCCGGCCCATCATAAAGCAATTCAAAATCGATTAGGACAGGATTTCGCGCACTTCCGCGGCGGCTTTGGAGAAATCCATCCGCCCGGCGAATTTCGCCTTGAGCGCCCCCATGACCCGGCCGACATCCTTCAACCCCTGCGCGCCTTCGGAATCGACCGCCTTGTGACAGGCGCTGGAGATTTCCTCGTCGCTCATCTGTTTCGGCAGGAAGCCCTGGATGATGCCAATCTCATCCCGCTCCCGCTCGGCAAGCTCGCAGCGGCCCGCCTCCTCGTATGCCTGGATCGAGTCCCGGCGCTGTTTGACCATCTTTGCAAGGATGGCATTGATGACCGCGTCGTCATCTTCTTCCGATTTGTCCTGCGTACGCGCCGCGATATCGCGATCCTTCACCGCGGCGAGGATCAGACGCAACGTGGAGACCCGCCGGGTCTCCTTGGCGCGCATCGCTTCTTTGAGAGAATCCTGGATTTTTTCACGCAACATTTTTCATTCGACTCCTGTTGGCCCCGAGTCGGAAGCGCACATCTTACCGAAAAGGCCAAATGGTTGCAATTGTGGGCTACCCGTCTAACCCATTGATTTTATTACGAAATTTTTTTGCCGGCTTTGCTTGACGGTGATATGGCTTTTCTCTATTGTCCCGCCAATTTGCGCGCCGCCGAGCTCCCGACCGAACGTTTTCCCAGACCCATAAACTGGCGCCCAAGGGACGGCCCTTAGTCAGTATGCCCGACGCTCCATCGCCTCCTGTGACCCCGCCGCCAGACGGAGTCACAGGCGTTTTGGCGCTGGCCGACGGGACCCATTTCTACGGCCAGGGCGTCGGTGCCCAAGGCTCGGCCGTGGGCGAGGTCTGCTTCACCACATCCATGACCGGCTATCAGGAGACCCTCACCGATCCGTCCTATGCCGGCCAGATCATCACCTTCACCTTCCCACATATAGGAAATACCGGCACCAATTCTGACGATATCGAGACGATCAACCCCGCCGCTCGTGGTTTGGTGCTGCGCGCGGCGATCACCGACCCGGCCAATTTCCGCGCCGAAAAGCATCTCGACGACTGGCTCAAGAACCGTAATCTCGTCGGCATCGCCGGGGTCGATACCCGCCGGCTGACCCGCCACATCCGCGTGGCCGGTGCGCCCAACGGCATCGTCGCCCATGACCGGGGAGGCCGGTTCGATATCCCGGCGCTGATCGCCGAGGCCCGAGCCTGGCCCGGCCTCAAGGGCATGGACCTCGCCAAGGAGGTCACCTGCCTGCAGAGCTACAGCTGGGAGGAGGGTCTCTGGTTACTCGGCTCCGGCTACGGCCGGCTCGCCGACGCGAAGGCCCATGTGGTAGCGATCGACTACGGAATCAAGAGGAATATCCTGCGCTGCCTGGCTTCGGTCGGCGCCAAGGTTACCGTGGTCCCGGCGACGGCGACCGCCGAAGAGGTGATGGCGCACAAGCCCGACGGTATCTTCCTTTCCAACGGCCCCGGCGATCCGGCGGCCACCGGCGGCTACGCCATCCCCGTGCTCAAGGACCTGATCGGCACGGGTACGCCGATCTTCGGCATCTGTCTCGGCCATCAATTGCTGGCCCTGGCGCTCGGTGCCGAGACCTCGAAGATGCATCAGGGCCACCGCGGCGCCAACCACCCGGTCAAGGAGCTCGCCACCGGCAAGGTGGAGATCACCACCATGAACCACGGCTTCACCGTGAACGACGCCCTGCCCGACACGCTCGAAGTCACCCATGTCTCGCTCTTCGACGGCTCCATCTGCGGCCTCAAAGTCAAGGGCCGGCCGATCTTCTCCGTCCAGCACCACCCGGAAGCCTCCCCCGGCCCGCAGGACAGCCACTACCTCTTCGAGCGCTTCATGGGGATGGTGACGGGATGAAGGCCATCAGCGACACCGCGACACCGATCAACCTCCCTCTCCCCTGCGGGGAGAGGGCTGGGGTGAGGGGGCTGTCACTCCCGCGCCGCGGCCAGGATCGTCTCCAGGACGCCCTCCATATTCTCGACCACCTCGTTGTTCCAGAACCGCAGCACCCGATAGCCCCGCTGTTCAAGCAACCGCGTTCGCTCGGCATCTGCCGCCGTTTGACCGCTATGCTGGCCGCCATCGAGCTCTATGACCAGCCCAACGCTCTTGCACATGAAATCGACGATATACGGACCGACCGGAACCTGACGCCGGAATTTCAGGCTACCCAGACGCCGATCGCGCAACCGAAGCCAGAGCTCCGTTTCGACAGATGTCGCATCGCGTCAAAGTTGGCGCGCGCGGTTGCTGTATTTGGGCGGCTGTTTGACCATCGGAGAGAGCACCCTCACCCTAACCCTCTCCCTCAAGGGAGAGGGAACGAGCGGATCGCTGCATTATACCCGCTTCAGGCGGTCGGGGGCATCCATGCCTAAGCGCACGGACATCGAGTCGATCCTGATCATCGGGGCCGGGCCGATCATTATCGGGCAGGCGTGCGAGTTCGATTATTCAGGCACGCAGGCGTGCAAGGCGTTGCGCGAGGAGGGCTACCGGGTGATCCTGGTGAACTCCAACCCGGCGACGATCATGACCGACCCGGAGGTAGCGGACGCCACCTATGTGGAGCCGATCACCGCCGACATGGTGGAGAAGATCATCGCCCGCGAGCGGCCCGACGCGCTGCTGCCGACCATGGGCGGGCAGACCGGACTCAACACCGCACTCACCCTTGCGCATAAGGGCGTCCTGGAGAAATACGGCGTCGAGCTGATCGGCGCCGAGAAGGCGGCCATCGACAAGGCCGAGGACCGCCAGCTCTTCCGCCAGGCCATGGAGGCGATCGGCCTGGAATCGCCGCGCTCGCATCTGGCGCACAGCCTGGAAGACGCGCTCAAGGCCCTCGACGACGTCGGCCTGCCGGCGGTCATCCGGCCGTCCTATACGCTGGGCGGCACCGGCGGCGGCATCGCCTATAACCGCGACGAGTTCGAGAAGATCGTCTTTAACGGCATCGACGCCTCGCCGGTGGACGAGGTGCTGGTCGAGGAATCCGTGCTCGGCTGGAAGGAATACGAGATGGAGGTGGTCCGCGACAAGGCGGACAACTGCATCATCGTCTGCGCTATCGAAAACGTCGATCCCATGGGCGTGCATACGGGCGATTCCATCACCGTCGCCCCGGCGCTCACCCTGACCGACAAGGAATACCAGATCATGCGCACCGCCTCCATCGCGGTGCTGCGCGAGATCGGCGTCGAGACCGCCGGCGCCAACGTGCAGTTCGCGGTCGACCCCAAGACCGGACGGCTGGTGGTGATCGAGATGAATCCGAGAGTCAGCCGCTCTTCCGCCCTGGCCTCCAAGGCCACCGGCTTCCCCATCGCCAAGGTCGCCGCCAAGCTGGCGGTCGGCTACACGCTGGACGAGCTGCAAAACGACATCACCGAGGTGACGCCGGCTTCCTTCGAGCCGACCATCGACTACGTGGTCACAAAGATCCCGCGCTTCACCTTCGAGAAGTTTCCGGGCACCGAGCCGCTTCTGACCACCTCCATGAAGTCGGTGGGCGAGGCCATGGCCATCGGCCGCACCTTTGCCGAATCCATGCAGAAGGCGCTGCGCTCCATGGAGACCGGGCTGACCGGCCTGAACGAGGTGGCGATCCCCGGCTACGACCCGGAGAACCCGGACCCCGGCCCGATCCTCGCCGCGCTGGCGCGCCCGACGCCGGACCGGCTGCTGGTCATCGCCCAGGCGCTGCGCGAGGGCGTGCCGCTGGACGCCGTGGCCGAGGCGACCCGGTTCGAGCCCTGGTTCCTGCGCCAGATCGCCGGGCTCGTCGCCGCCGAGGCGGAAGTCCGCGCGAACGGCCTGCCGCAAGACCGGCACGCCTTCCTGGCCCTCAAAGCCCAAGGCTTCTCCGACGCCCGGCTCGGCGCGCTGGCGGGCGTGAGCGAACGCGAGGTGGCGGAAAAGCGCCGCGCACTCTCCGTCACGCCCACCTTCAAGCGCATCGACACCTGCGCCGGCGAGTTCGAGGCCAAGACGCCCTATATGTACTCGGCCTATGAGGGCTACGCCTGGAACGGCGCCCCAAATGGAGCAATGGAACCCGACTGCGAATCCAACCCGACGGCGGCCGACAAGATCGTCATCCTCGGCGGCGGGCCCAACCGCATCGGCCAGGGCATCGAGTTCGACTATTGCTGCTGCCACGCCGCCTTCGCGCTCACCGAGGCCGGCTACGAGACGATCATGGTCAACTGCAACCCGGAGACCGTGTCGACCGATTACGACACCTCGGACCGGCTCTATTTCGAGCCGCTGACCGCCGAGGACGTGACCGCGCTGATCCGCACCGAGCAGGCGGCCGGCGACTTGAAGGGCGTGATCGTGCAGTTCGGCGGCCAGACGCCGCTGAAGCTGGCCCAGGCGCTGGAGGCCGAAGGCATCCCGATCCTCGGCACGCCGGCGGATTCCATCGATCTCGCCGAAGACCGCGAGCGCTTCCAGGCGCTTCTGGCTCAACTCGGCCTCCGCCAGCCGGAGAACGGCATCGCCCGCTCCGTCGAAGAGGCCAAAGCGATCGCGGAACAGATCGGCTTCCCGGTGCTGCTGCGTCCCTCTTACGTGCTCGGCGGCCGTGCCATGGAGATCGTCCACGACATGGCCGATCTGGACCGCTACATGAGGGAAGCGGTACAGGTCTCGGGCACGAGCCCGGTGCTGGTCGACCGCTATTTGAAGGACGCCACCGAGATCGACGTGGACGCACTCGCCGACGGGAAGGCCGTCTATGTCGCCGGTATCATGCAGCATATCGAGGAGGCGGGCATCCATTCCGGCGACAGCGCCTGCTCGCTGCCGCCGCATTCGCTGCACCCCCGGCTCCGGGCGGAGATCGAGCGCCAGACCGAAGCGCTGGCCCTGGCGCTCGGCGTCAAGGGGCTGATGAACGTGCAGTTCGCGGTGCAGGACGAGGAGATCTTCATCCTCGAAGTCAACCCGCGGGCGAGCCGCACCGTCCCCTTCGTCGCCAAGACCATCGGGCTGCCGCTGGCCAAGATCGCCGCGCGCATCCAGGCCGGCGAGACGCTCGCCGATTTCGCCCTCACCCCGCCGGCCTACGACCACACCGCGGTCAAGGAGGCGGTGTTCCCCTTCGCGCGGTTCCCGGGCGTCGACACGCTTTTGGGCCCGGAGATGAAGTCCACCGGCGAGGTCATGGGCCTCGACGCCGATTTCGAGCGCGCCTTCCTGAAGAGCCAGCTCGCCGCCGGCGTCACCCTGCCCAAGGACGGCACGGTCTTCATCTCGGTCAAGGATAAGGACAAGGAGGCGGTCGTCGAGCCGGCCCGGGCGCTCGTCGCCATGGGCTACGACGTCATCGCCACCCGGGGCACGCAGGCTTTCCTGGCCGAACGCGGGCTCGGCGCGGTCAAGGGCATCCACAAGGTGGCCGAGGGCCGGCCCAACGTGGTGGACGCCATGAAGGACGGCACCATCCAGCTCGTGTTCAACACCACGGAAGGCAAGCAGTCCATCGCCGATTCCTACGCGCTGCGGCGCACCGCGCTCGTCAACAAGATCCCCTATTACACCACCATGGCCGAGATCAAGGCGGCGGTCACCGCGCTGATTACTTTACGCGCGGGAACTCTTGAAGTCCGGCCCTTACAGGATTATTCTATGTAGTTCTGTCGCATGAGACAGAACGAGTCTTCTCGGAAAAGCAGTCGTTACGGCGCCCGTGAGAGGCGGGCGGCCCGGAGGATTTGCGCTGATTGCCGCCCCCGGCGCGGCGGGCCGGGAAGACGCGGAGAGACTAGAAGAGGCAGAAGACTTATGGCCATGTCAGAACGCGTCCCCATGCTGTCGGACGGATACGAATCGTTGCGCGACGAGCTCCGGCGCCTGAAGACCGTCGACCGCCCGGCGATCTCCGCGGCGATCGAGGAGGCGCGCGGCCATGGCGACCTCTCCGAGAATGCCGAATACCACGCGGCGAAAGAGCGGCAGGGGCTGATCGAGGCCCGCGTCGTCGAGATCGAAGACAAGCTCGGCCGCGCCGAGGTCATCGACCCGTCCAAGCTCAAGGGCAACAAGGTGCAGTTCGGCGCCACCGTGACCGTGCTCGACGAAGACGACAACAAGCGCGTCTTCCAGATCGTCGGCATCGATGAGGCGGACGCGAAGGAAGGCCGCATCTCCTACACCTCCCCCATCGCCCGCGCCCTCATCGGCCGCTCCAAGGGCGACGAGGTCGAAGTCACCACCCCGTCGGGCGAGAAATACTACGAGATCGTCGGGGTCAGGTTTAAGTAAGGGGGCTCTTTAAGGCGTTCAGTCGCCACGCGGGCCGTTTCCTCTTAGGGGCGTTCAGTCGCCACGCAGGCGGTTTATTAAGTGCGTTCAAGCGCCACGCGGGCTGGGCAAAGGCTCGGGCGCCCACCGACTAATTCATTGGCGCGCTTGCCAGCGACGCGTGATCGCGTCGCTGGAGGGTGCCCTTTCTTGGATGTCATTCCCGCGCAAGCGGGAATCCATGTCGAGGCCGGTCTGGATGCCCGTTTCCACGGGCATGACAGGGTGCAGCGAGGCGGGGCCGA
>JAKSBY010000400.1 GCA_022360855.1 Sphingomonadales bacterium
GTCGATCTCCAATACGGCGTGGAGCAGCGTATTGGCGCCGTTGGCCATGTCGGCGGCGGAGGTGAACTCCGCCGGGGAATGGCTGATGCCGTCGACGCTGGGCACGAAGATCATGCCGGTGGGTGCGATACGGACCATCTCCTGGGCGTCGTGCCCGGCGCCGCTCGGCATGCGCTTGGCGGAGAGGCAGAGTTTGTCCGCAGCGCCCGCGATGATGTCTCTGAGCCTGGGGTCGGTCGGCGCCGGTTTGGCGTCGAGCGGCACTTCGGCAAAGCGGATCTCGGTGCCCGTGGCGTCTCCGATCTGCCGGGCCTTCGCGGAAATCCGCGCGAAGACCTCCGCCATCCGTGCTTCCGACAGGTCCCGGATCTCGAGGCTCATCTCGACCGTGCCCGGGATCACGTTGGGCGCGCCGGGGCCGGCGCCGATCCGCCCGACCGTGGCCACCTGCGCGCCGTCGAAATGCGTTGCCGCTTCGTTGACCGCCAGCACGAGGCGCGCCCCGGCCACCAGCGCATCGCGGCGCCGGTTCATCGGCGTCGTGCCCGCATGGTTCGCCATGCCATCGATGGTGACGTCCCACCAGCGGATGCCGACGATGCCCTCGACGACGCCGATGTCGATGCCTTCTTCATGGAGGATCGCGCCCTGCTCGATATGCAGTTCCAGAAAGGCGGCCAGCACGCCGGGCCCGACCAGCGGGTCGCCGAGCGCGTCCGGGTCGCCGCCGATGCGCCGGATGCCGTCCCGGATGGTCAATCCGCTATGGCTGATCGTTTCCAGGGCCTCCGGTGAAAGCCGCCCGGCCAGGGCGCGGCTACCGACGAGCCCGCCTTCCTCGTCGGCGAAGATGATGACCTCAAGCGGGTGGCGGGCGGCGATGCCGTGATCGGCAAGGGTCTGCGCGACCTCGATGGCGGCGATGGAGCCGAGATGGCCGTCATAGTTGCCGCCGCCGGGGACCGAATCGATATGCGAGCCGAACATGATCGGCGGCAGTGTTGGCTCCGTACCTTCGCGCCGGCCGATGATATTGCCGCCGGCATCGACGCGCACGGCAAGGCCCGCCTGTTCCATCAGGGTTTTGACGTAGGCCCGGCCTTGAATATCCGCATCGCTGTAGGCGACGCGGCTGACGCCGCCTTCCGGATTACGGCCGAACTCGGAGAGCGCCTGGATGCGATGCTCGATGCGCCCCTGATTGACCCGAATCTCATCGACCCGAACGTCATCGGCCGATGACGCAGGGACGACGGTCCAGGCGGTCAGCAGGGTGGCAATTCCGGTCCCTATGCAGCGGTGAAGTTTCTGGCCCATCACTTGTTCTTATAGACCGTGCCGCCCTTCATCACGAACCGAATGCGCTGCAATTCCGAGATATCGTCGAGCGGGCTTCCCGCCGTGGCGACGATGTCGGCGGCCTTGCCGGCTTCCAGCGTGCCGATCTCGTCGGCCAGCCCCATGAGGTCGGCGGCATTGACGGTGGCGGTGACGATGGCGTCCATCTCGCTCATGCCGATCGCCTTCAGGAACAGGAACTCGTCGGCGTTGCGGCCGTGCTCGGGCTCGCCGGAATCGGTGCCGAAGGCGATCTTGACGCCGGCCCGGTAGGCTCGGGCCACATTGTCCATCATGGTCGGGATCGCCTCCCGCGCCTTTTCGCGCACCGCCTCCGACATCGGCGAGTTCGGATCGTTGGCGATCTGCAGCACATGGTCGCCGACGCTCAAGGTCGCCACCAGATAGGCGCCGGTCTCCTTGAACAGGCGGATTGATTCGTCGTCTATAAAGGCGCCGTGCTCGATGGAATCCACCCCGGCGCGCAGGGCCGCGTTCACGCCCCCCGCCGCATGGGCGTGCGCGCCGACCTTGCGCCCGAGCGCGTGGGCGGCGGTGACGATGGCCTCGAGCTCTGCGTCGGTGAAGTGCTGGCCGACCCCGGTTTGCGCCTCCGAGTTGACGCCGCCGGTGGCCATCACCTTGATCAGGTCCGAGCCCTTCTTGATCTGATAGCGCACCGCGCGCATGCAGCTTTCCGGGCCGTCGCAGATGCCGTCATGGTCGATGCCGTAGAAGAGATCGGGCCGAAAGCCGGTGCTGCGGTCGCCATGGCCGCCGGTGGTGGTGATGAAGCTCCCCGCTGCCTGAATCCTCGGGCCGGGCACGAGGCCGCGCTTGATGGCGTCGCGCAAGGCATAGATGGCCAGGCCGTCCGAGCCGATGTTGCGGACCGTGGTGAAGCCGGCCTTAAGGGTCAGCTTGGCGTAATAGGCGCCGTAAAGCGCCCGGTCCGCGTCGGTCTTGGTCGTGATCCAGTTTCTTTTGTCGCGCCCCGGCTTGGCGGTGATGTGGTCGTGGGCGTCGATCAGCCCCGGCAGGACGAAGCTGTCCGAAAGATCGATCAGCCGGGCGCCGCCGCCGACGCTTGCCGGGTCGGCGAAGCCCCTCTGAACGCTTTCAATGCGTCCGTTACGGACGATGATGCTGCGCTCGGACCTCGGCGCCTTTCCGGGCACGGCGAGCAAGGTGCCGGCGTGGATCACGGTCCAGCTCTCCTGCGGCGCGGCGGCGTCGCCCGCCGAGGCCGCGTGAGCCGGCGACGCGAGCACGAAAGCGATCAGAAGGGCGAGGGATCTCAGCATGGGTCGTCTCCCTGATGTCAGACGGTTCTGCGGTATCGTGGCGGAGCCGTATTTGCGCGCGATTTGCGTTCGCCGGCAATTTTTGAATTTCCGTGATAATTGTTAGCCCCCCGTCACAAGTGGCGGGGCAGTTTCTTCTTAAGGGCGTTCAGGCGCCACGCAGGCGGTTTCTTCTTAAGGGCGCTCATTCGCCACGCAGGCTCCTCGCAAAGGCTCGGGCGCGCGGTTGCGCTTGCCAGCGACGCGTGATCGCGTCGCTGGAGGGTGCCCTTTCTTGGATGTCATTCCCGCGCAAGCGGGAATCCATGTCGAGGCCGGTCTGGATGCCCGTTTCCACGGGCATGACAGGGTGCAGCGAGGCGGGGCCGA
>JAKSBY010000364.1 GCA_022360855.1 Sphingomonadales bacterium
GCCGTGTTCCTGCTGCATATCGTATTGAGCAGGTTGATCATTACCCAGCGCGGAGAGATCGCGGTACTCAAAGCCTTTGGCTACACCAACATCGAAGTGGGACTGCATTACCTCATGTTCGCCATCGTCGCGACGATTATTGGTACCGCGCTTGGTACTGCCGGGGGAATCGTTCTGGGGGGTTCATATATGGAGATATATGGGCAGTACTTTGAGTTTCCCAATCTGGATTACCAGGTCTCCCCTCCACTGCTGATCGGCTCGGCCATAATCTGCATGTTGGGCGCTTTTACCGGTGCGCTGTCGGCGGTACGCAAGGCGGTAGAACTGCCCCCTGCCGAAGCCATGCGTCCGGAAGCACCAGCGCGGTATCGTCAGGGTATATTGGAGCGCGCCGGACTGGGAGCACGCATACCCGCCACGGGGCGCATGATAGTCCGCAATCTGGAGCGAAAACCGATGACTGCATTTATGTCGTCATTGGGAGTGGCCATGGCGGTGGCCATGCTTACCACCTGGCTTTTCATATTCGACGGATTCATCTACATGATGGATCTGCAGTTCCGTCACATTCAGAGAGAAGATCTTACTCTGGGCTTTGCAGAGATCACCGACGATAGGGTGCATTACGACCTGGCCAACATGCAGGGCGTCAACAAAGTGGAAACATTCCGCATCGTGCCGGTGCGCTTTCGCTACGGTCATCGCAAGGAAGAGTTGGCCATACAGGGCATTGAATTGGACAGTGAGCTGCGGCGCATCATCGATGCTTCCGCCAACGAGATTTCGGTCCCAAGAGAAGGAGTGGTGATCAGCGATGTCCTGGCGCGCCGGCTGCGGGTAGGCACGGGCGATACATTATTGGTGGAAATGCTGGAAGGACGGCGCCTCAAGACCGAATTACCGGTCAGCGGTATTGTAGAGGATTTCCTCGGTATTAATGCTCACATGAATCGCGCAGCCCTGGACCGGCTAACCGGTGACAAGGGTGCAGTCTCCGGGGCTTTTTTGGCGGTAGAGCCGGCACACGCCGAATCCCTTTCCTATGAACTAAAACAGGCACCGAGGATCGCCAGCGTCACCTCTCCCGATGCCATGCTGGATTCGTTTGAGGAACAATTGGAGGAAAGCATTCTGGTCGCAGTGGTTTTCTTGTTGGGTTTCGCCGGGGTCATCGCTGTTGGCGTGGTGTATAATGGCGCCCGCATTTCCCTTTCCGAACGGGGCCGCGAGCTTACCAGCCTTCGGGTGATGGGATTTCACCGCTACGAAGTCACCGCGTTATTACTGGGAGAACAGGCGCTGATCACTGCGCTGGCCATACCGGTTGGCTGGATGGTTGGATACGGATTGGGGACCATGGTCTCCGCCGCACTCGAAACCGACCTTTACCGAATCCCCTTTGTCATTCTGCCACGCAGTTACCTGATGTCTGCGCTGGTGGTAATCGTCGCCGCAATCGTAAGCGGCTTTCTTGTCAAGCGCAGACTCGATAAGATGAATATCGTGGATGTGCTGAAAACACGGGAATGAACCGGCAGGTGCAATCACGATGGAAATAAGCAGATCTAAACAAATCCTTATCGCCTGCGGGGCAGTACTGTTAGTGCTGCTGCTATGGGCGGTGTTTCGTCCCACTCCTCTGCGGGTGGAACTGGCCGCGGTGGACTA
>JAKSBY010000442.1 GCA_022360855.1 Sphingomonadales bacterium
CCCCCGCCAGGGTCACGGCGGCGTCGGCCGCGAGATCGTCTGCCACGTAGAGCCGGAGCTTGGGGCGTTTCGGCCAATTGACAGTGAGTTCCGCGCTTGCCATAGGAGCCAGTAACCGATGAGCGCCATGCCTGACAAGGATTCGCATACCGCCGCGCCCGCCGATGCCGCCGCCGGCAACTGGGTGGACCGCCGCGCGCCCGCGTGGTTCCGCCCCTATGCCCGGCTGGCGCGCTTCGACCGGCCGATCGGCGCCTGGCTCCTGATGTGGCCGTGCTGGTGGGGCACAGCGCTCGCCACACCGCCGGGCAAGGTGCCGGAGCTTTGGCTGCTCATGCTCTTTGCCATTGGTGCCATCGTCATGCGCGGCGCCGGCTGCACCTATAACGATATCGTCGACCGCAGGATCGACGCCCGGGTCGTGCGCACCGCCGGCCGGCCGCTGCCCTCGGGCCAGGTCAGCGTGCCCCAGGCCTTCCTCTTCGCCGGGCTCCTCAGCCTGATCGGGCTTGCCGTCCTGCTCTCCTTCAATGAGGCGACAATCCTGCTCGGCCTCGCCTCGCTCGGTTTTGTCGCCGTCTACCCCTTCATGAAGCGGGTCACCTATTGGCCGCAGATCTTTCTCGGCCTTGCCTTCAACTGGGGCGCTCTTCTGGGCTGGACCGCGGTTCGGGGCGAGCTCGCCGCGCCCGCGGTGTTCCTCTATGCGGGCGGCATCGCCTGGACCCTGGGCTACGACACCATCTACGCCCATCAGGACAAGGAGGACGACGTCCTCGTCGGCGTCAAATCGACGGCGCTGCGTTTCGGCGCGGCGAGCGGGCGCTGGATCGGCGGGTTCTACATCTCCCTCGTGCTGGCGCTGATTGCCGCCGGCCATCTGGCCAAGCTCTCACCGCTCTACTGGATCGGGCTGCTAGCGGTGGCCGGCCACCTCGTCTGGCAGCTCCGCACGGTCGATTTCGACGACCCGGCGAGCTGTCTCAGAATCTTCAAATCCAATCACGTCACCGGGGCCATTGTCTTCGCCGCGTTGGTGGTCGGTGTCTGGGCGAGTTAGCGAGCGGCCGTTCATGGTTCGACAAGCTCACCACGAACGGAATTCTGGCTCCGTTCGCCCTGAGCCCTTGTCCTCCGTAGCCTTGGCGAAGGAGGATGTCGAAGGGCGTTTGCCCTCACTCCTGAAAGATCGCGATGACCGGGTCGCCGCCCGCGGTCACGGCGGCGCGGTACATGCCGGCGGTGTTGAACGGCATGGCGATATTGCCGTCCTTGTCTACGGCGATGACACCGCCGGTGCCGCCGAGATCGCCCATGCGTTTGAACACCACCGTGTTGGCGGCGTCCTCCAGGCTGACGCCGGCATATTCCATCATGGCGCAGACGTCGCGGGCGACCGTGGCGCGGATGAAATATTCGCCATGGCCGGTGCCGGAGACCGCGCAGGACGCGTTCGAAGCGTAGTTGCCGGCGCCGATGATCGGCGAATCGCCGACCCGGCCGTAGAGCTTGTTGGTGCGCCCGCCGGTCGACGTACCGGCCGCCAGATTGCCGGCCTTGTCGAGCGCCACCGCGCCGACGGTGCCGAACTTCTCGGCGTCATGATCCTGCAGCGCGCCGGTCTTCTGCTCCAGCGCGTATTGCAGCTGCAGCCAGCGCCGCTCGGTATAGAAATAGCGGCTGCTGACCATCCTGAAGCCGTGACGCCGGGCAAATTTTTCGGCGCCCTTGCCCTGCATCATCACATGCTCTGATTGGTCCATCACCGTACGCGCCAAAAGGATCGGGTTCTTGATCCGGGTCACCCCGGCCACGGCGCCGGAATTGAGCGTGCGGCCGTCCATGATCGAGGCGTCGAGCTCGTTCTTGCCCGCATTGGTGAAGACTGCCCCCTTGCCGGCGTTGAACAGCGGTGAATCCTCCAGGATGACGATCGCGGCGATCACCGCGTCGATGCCGCTGCCGCCGTCGGCGAGAATGGTCTGGCCCGCGGTCAGCGCCTCCAGAAGTTTTTCGCGGTACTCGGCCTCCAGCTTCTCGGTCAGATAGGCGCGCTCGATGGTGCCGGCGCCACCGTGGATGGCGAAGGCATAGTCGGGCCGGGTATCGTTGGCCATGGCGGTCCCCGAAAGTGTCGGCGAGACTCCGAGAAGACCGGCGCAAAGTACAAACGCAAAGGTAAGGGATCTTAACATTGGGGCCTCTCCGGTTTTTTGTTGACAGCAGTGTAACCGCCCCGACGCGAGACCAGAAGGGTGATTTTTCTGGTAATGGCCCGGCGTGCCGTTAAGCTTCCCGAAAAACCGGGAGGCCGAGATGTTCCAACGTGTTTTTGTATGCTTATCCGTTTTGGTCGGCTTGGCTGGCCCGGCGACGGCCCAGACGGCGCGGGACGCGCTGCACCAACTGTTTGCCGACGAATGGGCCCATTCTCTGGAGCAGGATCCGATTAACGCGACCTATGCGGGCGAGCATCGCTTCAACGACCGGCTGCCCGATGTCAGCCCGGGCGCCATCGCCCGGCGGCTGGAGGCGGATAACGGCTTCCTCGCCCGGCTCGAGGCCATCGACCGGGTGGCGCTCACGGGCCAGGACCGGCTGTCCTACGATCTCTTCCGCTTTGTCGTCGCCAATCGCATCCAGGCGGCGGCGTTCGATACGGCGCGCGTCCCGTTGCAGAGCGATTCCGGGTTCCACACCGCCATCGTCCGTCTGCACGAGGCCATGCCGTTCCGCAACCAGGCCGATTACGACACTTATCTGAGGCGGCTCGAGGCGGTGCCCGATTACATGGCCGGGCACATCGCCAACCTGCAGCGGGGCGCCGATGACGGCTTTACCCTGCCGCGCGAAATCCTCGACGGGCTCGAGGGCTCGATCACCGCGCTCGTCGTCGACGAGGCCTCGGCCAGCCCGTTCTATACGCCCTTCACCCGCTATCCGGACACAATTGACGCGGTGGCGCAGGACCAGCTCGCGCTCCGCGCAAAGGCCGTTATCGAAGGCGACGTGCTCCCCGCCTACAGGCGGTTTCACGAATTTTACCGGGGCATCTACAAGCCCGCGGCCCGGCTCACCGTCGGCGCCTCCGACGTGCCGGGCGGGCGCGAACTCTACGCCTATCTGGTGCGCTATTTCACGACCCTGAATGTGACCGCGGACGAGGTCCATCAGATCGGCCTTGGGGAAGTGGCGCGCATCCGCGCCGAGATGGAAGCGATCATTGCCGAGGTCGGCTTCGAGGGCAGCTTCGCCGAGTTCCTCGAATTCCTGCGCACCGACCCGCAGTTCTATGCCGAGACGCCCGAGGAACTGCTTCATTTCGCGGCCTGGGTGGCCAAGCAGATCGACGGCCAGATGCCCGCCTTTTTCCGCACCCTGCCGCGCATGCCCTATTCGGTGCAGCCGGTGCCGGACGACCTGGCGCCCAACTATACCACCGGCCGCTACTGGCCGGCGCCCATCGGCGGCACCCGCGGCGGCATCTACATGGTCAACACCTATGGGCTCGACAAGCGTCCGCTCTACAACATCCCGGCGCTCACCCTGCATGAGGGCGTGCCGGGCCATCACCATCAGATCGCGCTGTCTCAGGAGCTGGAGGGCCTGCCCGAATTCCGCCGATACCTCTACCTGACGCCCTTCGGCGAAGGCTGGGGGCTCTATTCCGAGAAGCTCGGCGTCGAGATGGGGATCTACGACACGCCCTACAAGGATTTCGGCCGGCTGACCTATGAGATGTGGCGCGCCTGCCGGCTGGTGGTCGACACGGGCCTGCACGCCAAGGGCTGGAGCCGCCAGCAGGCCATCGATTTCCTGGCCGGGAACACCGCGCTCAGCCGGCATAATGTGCGGACCGAGATCGACCGCTACATCGCCTGGCCCGGCCAGGCGCTCGGCTACAAGATGGGCGAGTTGAAGATCCTGGAGCTCCGCGCCCGCGCCCGGGAGGCGCTCGGCGAGAAATTCGACATCCGCGACTTCCACGACGCCCTTCTGATCAATGGCGCGCTGCCTCTGACCATGCTCGAACGCGAGATCGACGGCTATATCCGGCGGGTCGGCGCGGGCGGCTGACGGGCGGCTTAAGGGCCGGCCTTGGCGGCCAGCAGCAGGTGATAGACCACGGATCTGCCGCCGTTGGTCCTGAAGCAGGTGTCCCCAACCAGATCGGGGCAACCGTCGATATCGAAATCGAACCGCCGATCCAGCGCCGCCACGGCGCCATGCATTTCCTCGACAAGGCGCCAGGCGCCGCCGTCCTCGGCCCGGTGAAAGACCTCGAAGGCCAGGAAACACCGCCCGTCGGGCGCAAGAATGCGGGCGATCTCGTCGCAATGTCCGGCGATCTGGTTTTGCACCAGCGTCTTGCGCAGCGTTTCCATGGCCGGACGCAGGCGCACCTCCTCCTGCGCCGTGGGCGCGCCGAGCAGCGCCGCCGCCTGCTTCGAAAAGTAGTCATAGGGCTCGTGCTCGAACTGCGAGATCACCATGGACGAGACGACCAGATCGATGCTGCGGTCCGGGATCGCCAGCCGGCTGCGCTGCCCCTTGACCTGGTTCGCCAGCCCGATGGCCCGCTTGAACGCCTGCCGCCACGACGTGACGCCGGCGAGCTTGTCCGCCACGCCGGCACCGAAGGCCTCCGCGTAGCCGCCGGTTACGTCCTGCCGATGGACGTGAGGCAAATCGCCCCGCCCAAAGGCCCGGCACCATCCGGGCGCGTCCGGGTCTGGCCTGAATGCGTCGCACACCCCCGCGGGCGATGTTTCCGTGCGGCGGTAATTGCAGCAGTAGTCCTCGGCGTCGATATGGCCGAGCCGGCAATAGAGGCATTCCGGCGCGCCCACCCCGCTTTTGCGTATGACGCCGCTGGCAATGCCGAGGTCGACGATATCCGGGAGCCAGTCCACCAGGTGGACCGTGGCGCCGGCCTCGATAAACCGCGCATAGGGAATGTCGTTGAGGATTCCGGCGCCGAGACAGGCGATCGCCGCGGGCCGTCTGGCCTCGAAGATATGCGCGATGGCGGCGCGCTGGTTTTCGAACGCCGACCGGCAGCGCCGGTTGCAATCGCGGTACAGCGCGGCGCGTCCGGGCGGGCTCAGATAGTCTTTCCAGGGTGTGATCATGCGGCCTGTTGCTGATGAGAAAATCAGGGCATCGACCCGCGGTCCATACAACCCGGCAAGGCGCACGGGCCGGCTCCCGATCGGGGTCGAAGCTCCCGAAATACCCGTTCTAGGTGTTTTAGGAAAAAAATCTACATCTAGCAATGGGTGCCGTACAGCCCGCCGGGCGCATGGCGAAACCGGCCCGCCGACGATGCGGGTCGAAAAGGCCGGGGTTTGAGCGTTCCGCGGGGGGCGGTCAGGTGGTGTAGGCCGCGTATCCGGTGAGCGCGGCGATGGGCAGGAAGAAGATCCAGGAGCGGTGCTTGCCGCGCGAGGCGACA
>JAKSBY010000698.1 GCA_022360855.1 Sphingomonadales bacterium
GGGCGCGCTGAGCGACCTCAGGACCATCGAGCTCGGGCAGCTTATCGCCGGGCCGTTCTGCGGCCAGCTCATGGCGGATCATGGCTGCGAGGTGATCAAGGTCGAGCCGCCGAAGGTCGGCGACGCCATGCGCGCCTGGGGCCGCACCGATCCCTTGTGGTGGCCGGTCGTGGCGCGCAACAAGAAGTGTATCACCCTTAATTTGCGGGAAGAAGCGGGCCAGGCGATCCTCAAGGAACTGGTGGGGGACGCCGACTTCCTCCTGGAGAACTTCCGGCCCGGCACGATGGAGCGCTGGAATCTCGGCTACGATCAGCTCAGCGCCGTCAATCGGGGCCTGATCATGATTCGCGTCTCGGGCTACGGCCAGACCGGGCCTTACTCGCCGCGCGCCGGCTATGGCGGCATTGGCGAGGCCATGGGCGGCTTGCGCAATCTATCCGGCGATCCCTCGGCGCCGCCGAGCCGGGTCGGCATCTCCATCGGCGATTCGCTGGCCGCCACCTTCGCCTGCCTGGGCGCCATGATGGCGCTGCACCACCGCGAGCGGACCGGCGAGGGCCAGATTATCGACAGCGCCATCTACGAGGCGGTGCTGGCGATGATGGAATCGTTGATCCCGGAATATACCGAGACCGGGTTCATCCGCGAGCGCACCGGATCGGTCCTGCCCAAGGTGGCGCCGTCGAATGTCTATCCCACCTCCGACGGAGACGTGCTGATCGGGGCGAATCAGGATTCGGTGTTCAAGCGGCTCTGCGCCGCCATGGAGCGGCCCGACATGGCCGGGGACGACCGCTACGCCACCCACAAGGGCCGCGGCGACAACCAGGCGGAGCTGGATGAGATCATCGCCGGCTGGACGCGCGAGCTGACCACCGACGCGGTGCTCGCGAAGATGGAGGAGCACGGCATCCCCGCGGGCAAGATCTTCAAGGCGCCGGACATGCTGGCCGATCCCCATTTCGCCGCGCGCGACGCCATCATCCAGGTGGCCCATCACCACTATCAGAACCTCAAGATGCAGAATGTGTTTCCCAAGCTGAGCGGCACACCCGGCGGCGTCGCCTGGGCCGGGCCCGAGCTGGGGCAGCATAACGAGGAAGTCTATGGTGGCCTCATGGGGATGTCCGCCGGCGACATGGCGGATTTGAAGGAAAAGGGTATCATCTGATGGCGGGCCGCAGGGCGGACGATCTCGAAGGCGACTACGCGGCCGCCGGCTTCGGCGGGGCGCTCGGCTTCGGGGACGCGCCGGCGCTGATCCTGGTGGATTTCGTGATGGCCTATCTGGAGCCTTCCGCGCCGCTCTATGCCGGTGTGGAGGCAGAGGTCGCCGTCGCCGCCAGGCTCGTGGCCGCGGCGCGCGCGGCCCAACTGCCGGTGCTCTTCACCCGCGTCGAGTTCACGCCCGGCGGCGCCGACGGCGGGCATTTCTACCGCAAGGTCAAGGCGCTTGCCTGTCTCGACCGGGGCTCGCCCCTCGGCAATTTCCCGCCCGCGCTTCAGCCCGAACCCGATGACGTGGTCGTCACCAAGCAATACGCCTCCGGCTTTTTCGGCACCTCGCTGGCTTCGACCCTGAACGCCATAGGCGTCGACACGCTGGTGATCACGGGGCTTACGACGTCGGGTTGCGTGCGCGCGACCACCCTGGACGCGCTGCAGCACGGCTTCATCCCGATCGTCGTCAGCGATGCCTGCGGCGACCGCGACGCGCGGGTGCAGGAGGCCAACCTCTTCGACCTCCAGGCCAAATACGCCGACGTCATGACGTCAGACGTCGTTCTCGCCAAATTCGCGGAGTTGGCCGGCAAGCCCTAATCGTCGACCACGTCGGTGGCCGTATCGAC
>JAKSBY010000418.1 GCA_022360855.1 Sphingomonadales bacterium
AAGCTGCCAAGGGTCAGCAAGACGCGCCAGCCGGCGGTCCATTTGAAGGGCGGTTTTTCGGTCGGTGACGCCACGATTTCCCCCATCGAATGTCGGGCACTGTGAGCCGCGAATCCGGCGGCAATAAGACGGCCCCTCAGGCCGGTTTTTCGAACACGCTGACCTTGGACAGGAAGGCGAGGCTGTCGTGCGCATGGGTGAGGCCGGCGGCGCCGAAGAGTGCGGGCAGGTCTTCGGCCACGTAGCTCGCGTAATAGGGCTCGTGGAAGCGGCGGGGGAAGGTCTCCAGGAGGCCGTCGAAGGCGGGCATATCGCCGGTCTGGATCGTATCGACCAGCACGAAGCGCCCGCCGGGCCGCAGGATCCGTGCGATCTCCCCGGCCGCCGCTTTGCGGACCTTGGGCGGCAGCTCGTGGAACAGGAAGACCGAGGTGATCACGTCCTGCGAGGCGTCCTCCAGCGGCATGGCTTCGGCCGGGGCCGGGACCAGCTTGGCGCGGCGGCCGAGCCGGCGGCGCGCTTCCGCCAGGTAGGCCTCCGAAAGATCGAGCCCGGTCAGCCGGAAGGCGGGGAAGCTCGCCTTGACCGTCTCCAGAAAGCCGCCCGTGCCGGCAGCCACGTCGAGGAAATCGAGCCGCCGCCGTCCGCGTTCCCGCACATACTCGCGCACCGGTACCAAGGCCTGACGCCGCATGGGCCCGGCGGTGCCGGTAAACAGTACTTCCACCTGATGGTCGTAGAGCCGGGCGCTCTCATCCGTGACGTAGCCGCCGGACTGGTAGTGGAAATTCTGCAGGAAGTAGCGCGGCAGCTTCTCGACCTCGCCGTCGAGTTCGGCCAGTACCTCGCTATGGCCATGTTCGCGGCGCCGGCGCAACGCCTCGGGCAGGTCGACGAAGAAGCGCCGCGCCCCGTCTACCGCGCGCCAGCCATCCGCCATCTGCCCCGGCGGCAGGGTGTAGACGCCGGCCTCGATATTCTTCCAATCGGCCTGGAACAGCGCCCGCATGGCGCCCAACAGATCGTCGCGGTCGGGCAGCCGGCCCTTTGGCCGGGGCACGGGCGGGTCCTCATGGCCCAGCAATCGCGGCGCCAGCCGGGAGGCGGTCCAATACTGCCCCCAATACCAGGCGACGCGGGCGCCTTGCGCAATCGAATATTGCAGCCGGTTCATATCATTCGGTGGCCTCCCGCCACATCCGGCGATGCGCGGCAAAGCTCTGCGCCTCGATAAAGATACGCCGGATCTCAGGATAGGCCGACTTGATCTCGCGCTCCAGGGCGGAGACGAGGTTCTCGAAATCGTCCGCCTCCGGCAGCATGGCGGACGAACCGGTGAACGAGGCGGCGGCGAATTTGGTGCCCGCGATCAGCGAATTGCCGATCAGGGCGGCGTAGATCACCTTTTTCGAGCTCGATGCGGCCACGGCGCGGTTTCTCCCGTTGTTTCCGGGTGCGAAACAAGCAAATTCCGGTTATGCGCTTGATCCTATATCACGCGGGGCCGATATAGGGCAGATTGGTTTCCTTGCCGGCCTCAGGGGCGATTTGCGGCGCGGCGCAACAAAAAGCAGGGTCTTATGTCAGCTTTGGACGAGCACGCTGCGGCCCCTTCCGAAGCCCCCCGCATCCGCCCGACCTTCGGCTTCCTCGCGATCCTCGTGCTGGTCACGGGGCTCGGGCCGTTCGGCATGTCGAGCTTCATCCCGTCGATCCCGGACATTCAAGAGAGCCTCGACGTTCCCATCGCCACGGCGCAACTCACCCTGTCGCTCTCCATGATCGCGCTCGCGGTCTCGACCCTGATCTACGGGCCCTTGTCCGACCATTACGGCCGCCGGCCGGTGCTTCTGGGCGCGGTGGCGCTCGCGGTCGTCGGCAGCCTGATCGGCGCCCTCGCCACCGGCATCGAGATGGCGATCGTCGGCCGGGTGCTGCAGGCCATGGGCGGCTCGGCCGGCATCGTCCTGACCCGCGCGATCGTGCAGGACGTGTTCCCGCGGGAGCGGGTGGCGAGCATCCTGGGCTACGTCACCGCGGCCATGGTCGTCGCGCCCCTGGTCGGCCCGACCATCGGCGGGCTCGTTGCCGACACCGTGGGCTGGCGCGGCAATTTCGCCATGGTCACGGGCGTCGCCGCCGTCGTCTGGGTGGCGGTCCTGTTCCGCCTGCCGGAGACCTTGCGGGCGCGCCGCGGCGTCTTGTCGCTGGGCGCGATCACCGGCGATTTCGGCACGCTCGTCGCCTGCCGCGCCTATATGCGCTACGTCGCCTTCGGTACCCTGTCGCAGGCCGCCTTCTTCGCCTTCTTGGCCGGCGGGCCCTTCATCGTCACCCAGGTCTACGGCCGGCCCGCCTGGGAATACGGGCTCTATTCGGCGATCATGCCGCTGGGCTTCATGCTCGGCAGCCTCATGGTCGGCGCGCATGGCGTCAGGTTCGGCAACGTCCGGCTGATCCTGTTCGGCGCCGGGCTGGCGATTGTCGGCACCGCACTCGCCGCGTTCGCCCCCGCCATCGCCGCACCCCTGGTCGACGATCTCGCGGCCGCCTCGGGCGGCATGGCGGGCTCGGTCATGTCCATCGCCATCTTCGCGCCGCTCTTCGTCACCGCGCTCGGCAACGGCTTTTCCATGCCCGCGACGCAAGCCGGCAGCGTCACCGCCGCGCCCGAAATGGCCGGCGCCGCCTCGGGCCTGTTCGGCTTCATCCAGATGATCTTCGCGTCGGCGGTGGCGCAATTCATCGGCTACGTGCAGGGCGCGGTAAGCCCGATGCCGACGCTCACGGTGATGCTCGTGCTGACGGTCGTGGCGCCGGTTGCGTTTGTGGTGTTGGGGGACCGGCGGGAATCAGCCCCCTCACCCTAGCCCTCTCCCCGTGGGGGAGAGGGATGCGAAGGCTTGGCGCGGCCTCGGGCCGGGCCTTAGCCGAAGCTGGGTGAGGGGCGGTCCGGCTCCGCAGTGGCGTTCGGGCGTGCGGCCTACACCTCGTCGCCCGCGCGCGGCGGCGCGTCCGTGCCCATGCTTTCCAGCAGCTTGAGCGCCTTTTGCCGACCCGGCGAGCGCTTCGCCCGCGCCTGGAAATAGCGCGCCGCCTCGCGCCCGGCGCCCACCTTCGAGGCCACCGCCAGGCCCACATACTGGTTGAGCGAAATGCCCATGCGCTCGGCCATCTTCGCGGCTTCCTCCTTCAGGTCCTCGGGCAGCCTGAGAACGAATCCCTTGCTCATGTCGTCAATCTCCTCAAAGCGTCGCCGGGCCGCATCACCGCAATGCCGAAATCGGCAGCCGACGTCATGTGCCTGATGTTGAACGTGACGATCATCGACGCCTCGCCGTTGATCGCCGTTTCCAGGACCAACTCGTCGTCCGGATCGGCGCCGGTCGGCCGCCAGCGGAAATCCAGCGACACCGGCTCCACCACCTCGGCCAGCGCATCCAGTAGGGCCCTGACCGCGCTCTCGGTCGTCCCCGCCGCCGCCAGCCGCGTCAACACTGCTTCGTATTCGACAAACAGCGACGGCGAACAGGCGGTCGCGAACTCACATCTGAGTGCCCGCACCAACAACTGCCGCGACGCCCCGGCCGCGCTCTCCACGGCTGCCACCATGACGTCCGTATCCAGCACGACCTTCATATTATGATATTATGAGCGATATCGTAGGTTTGTCAAGGAAGTGATATCGGATATAATATCGTAAGTTAGTTGGAGCGCAAGTCGCCGGCTGCCTCAGGGCTAGCGTTCTATCCTAAAGCGACTGGGTGGGAGCAGGAGCCGGAGCCTGTAAAGCTGCAAAGCCCATCCGCAGATGCTATCTATTTATCTGGGGATAGCCGGGATCAAAACAAACAGCGCTCGAAACATGGCAGCCACCGATACCATGAAGGATGACGACTTATATTTCTCGCCAATCCTGGAACATAGAGAAGATTATTACATAAAATACTATCCTCCTGTTCCTACCCACGATTTTGCCACTCTGGCCGTACGGCTACTGAAGCCGATTAATCCACACGAAGTAGACCAATGTCTTCTGAAGGAGGCGTCGTATTGGATCAATAAGTACCGGGTGCCGTTAATGGCAAGAGTTACCGATAAGGCAGAAAACCAAATCCAATCGCCCTCCGCAGACAGTTGGGGATTCCTTGTGGCCTGGCCCGATGCGTCGGCTCGGGGCTTTCAAACATCCTGGAACTTTGACGACCTAAGCGTCCACTTAGAAGCTCACCCTCAAGAAGGGGACCTAGCGGCCATATACCAGGACGTTCCATTCGAGACGGGAAAACAGAAGCGGGTTCAAGCGCTGGCAAATCGAAAAGAAATGATCACGCAGGCCAAGAACTTGAAGTTGATCCTTGCAGCTTGGCTGGCGTTCATTCCTGCGGCTTGGGTGCTTCTGACTTGGTTTGGACCTGCAATCCTGGGAATAGCAGCCAATCTTTATGCGCTCTACCAAGCATACAAAACGTGGCGAAAGATCTATCGCCCGAACGTCGGTGATTCAGCGGACGGAAAGGCTGAGAAACGAAGAAAAATGGAGCACTATTACTACCATTGTGAGCGAAACCCCGACGGCTTTAGGCGGTTGTTGGTCGAGAATTTCGAGGCGGATGCCGTTGCTGAGACGGAAAACGAAGCTCACGCGATTGCGGAGAATCATGGCATACGTAGGTTGCCAAAGAAAAATGGTGAATAGAAGGGGTGGTCGTATCAAAGGCGTCAGCGCTTGTTTCTGGTCCTGCGCCTCAGTTCACCGCATCATGAAACTCGATGCCAAGGAGGGTCAGAGAAAACAATTCCGTATCTTTGTATGCGCTAACTTGGTGTTCACCCATGTAGACACCTCCCGTCACAACTCCAGGTCTTATCAGTCCGAGCCGTAGTAGATTGCGGAGCGACACTTCGCAATCGTTAGCATCAAGCCGAAGGTTCCGAACCACATTAGCTCGGGCAAACAAAAGGTCCTGTCGGTTGGCCTCGGGTGCCGCGCGATACTCGCCCACTACCACGTCCAAAATGTGCGCGTCGATTGGCTCAATATCCGAAAGAATGCTGACATATCTTCTCTTAACCTGGCCACCGAAATTTGGGTCCATCGCATTTGCTAAAAGGTTGGCCCAACGCGTGTGCAAGCTTTCATCATCCTCGATCGTAGCCTTTTCGATGATTGGCAATGCGATCTTCGGAGATACGATTCGAACATTGGTGATTCCTCTATCTTCAAGTCTCTTTTGGGTTTTGGCTGCCAGCAGTATTGCCCGTTCGATGCGGTAGTACTTTAGTCGATCACTGACGAGGCCAACGCCATCGGTAACGAGATCACCCATCACCGCTTTAAAGAATCGTCCTGCGTCACTCGCGGCATCGATTAACTTGCCGCCGGTTTTGGCAACTTCTTTTATTGCCTTTGCGCTTTCAGTAACAGCTTCTGTTTCGTCGCTCATGATCTGTCTCGAACCTAGCCCTTACGACTTCAGCTTCACCCCGCCGCCGTTGTCGTCGAGGAAGGCTACGCCGCGGGTTTCGAAGGTTTGGCGGAGGACGATGAGGGTGGAGTTGCGGGGTTTGGTCTTGCCGGACTCGAATTTTCGGATGGTGTTGTAGCCGACGGTGGAATGCTTGGCCAAGTCCTGCTGGTTCCAGTCGAGCAGGCCGCGTGCGGCGCGGCATTGGGCGGGATTGATCATAGGGAGATATAAGCCCGCCTACCGGGCTTCGTCAAACCCATCGGTTTTCGTTTGACTATTGGGGTAACTCACACTATAAAGGGCATCTATCGACACTTTACGTAAGCGGGCTCCGCAGGTGCGGACACACCCACGAAGCCCTGACCACACCAACCTGCTGGGCATCAAATCCGCGCTCGAATCCGCCGGCGTTGAATTCATCGACCGAAACGGCGGCGGTCCCGGCGTGCGGCTGCGGGACTAG
>JAKSBY010000627.1 GCA_022360855.1 Sphingomonadales bacterium
GCGCCAGATGGCGAAGAATGTTCCACGACCTGATCTTGTCGCCCTTGTTCGGCGGATAGGGAATCCGGTGGGCGAGGAACAGGAGGCGCGCCATCGCCGGTCAGCCGAGATTCCGAGAGACTTTCGGGCCGAGCCAATTGGCCACCGCGAGGGGAAGCCGGCGCCAAACCGCGACCATCATCCGGTATTTGGGGTTGAGCGGATTGATATCCGGCATCTCGGCGCCCGGAGCCAGGCGAAACTCGTAGAACAACGGTGTCGGCTCGAATCCCCAGTTCTTCTTGAAGGAATAGGACCCGGTCCCGACCTTGCTGCGGCCAAAATCGAATGTCGTGTAACCGCGCGCGCGCGCGTGCTCCATCAGCGACCAATACATGAAGTCGTGCGCCGCCAGTCGCCGGGCATCGGCACCGCCGCCGCCATAGTACGGCAGCACCTCATCGCGGAAATAGAATGACAGGACACTGGCGACGGCATTGCCCTCATGAGTCACGGTCAAGACGTCGCAGTCGTCGCCGAATTCGCTGAGAAGCGTGCCGTAGAGCCGGCGCGGAAACACCGGCGAGCCGAGATTCCGGACGCTTTCCGAATAGAGCGTGAAGAAGCGCTCCGGCGAACGTTCGATTTCCGCCTGCAGCTCTAACTTGATGCCCTTGCGCACCATTGCCCGCTGCTTGCGCGGGATCGCTTTCATATTGACCTCGGGGTCCGCGTCGATGGGCCGCTTGAAGGTGGCGTACTGCTCGGCCTTGCACGGCCAATCGGGCCTAAGCCGCGTCTGATTGCGATATTCGAGCGAGCGAGCGCCCAATTCCCGGGCCAGGTCCCAGGCGGCTTCGTCGAGGGCCGCATGCGCGTCGGCGCTCACCGCAAGCGGACCGCCATAGACGTAAAACCCAGTCGATATCAGCGCGTTGCCGAACAGCAGCGATTTGATGTGAACCAGCGGCAGAACGCCCTGCACCTCCCCATCGGCCAAGGCGTAGAGAAAATGGCACTTCCGTCGGAACGCGGATTCGATGACGCGTGACCAGGCCGCACGATGAAAAAACGTCGCATCCGGATGCGCGAAAACGAAGTCGTCCCATTGGGCTTCCGAAGCCGGATCCAGCCGCCTAATCTCCACGCCCGGCCCCCGCGCCGTCCGGCTGACCGAGGAACACCCGGTCCATGCGGTCCCAGGAGAAGTCCTGCAAAACCCGGGCGATCTTGCCTTCCATGCGGCCGAGATTGGTATAGTGGCGGAACCGCGACTTGGCGGATGCGTTTTGGACGCGCGGCTGTTCCGGATCGATCTCCCAGGGATGGAAGTAAAAAATGCTCGCCGCGCGGTCGACGCCATTCACGCGCCGGATCGCCCATCGCGATATCCCGTAAGGCAAAAGGCGGAAGTAGCCGCCGCCGCCGCACGGGAATTTGCGCCCCCCGACGTCAACCGTCGTCACCGGCAGTTCGATCATCGGCTGGCCGGAAACGGGTCGAAATGCAAATCTCGGAGCCTCGGGCATGCCGTAGTGGTCATGCCGGATGGGGTAGACGCTGGAGGAGTAGGCGTAGCCTTCCTCGGCAAGGATATCCAACCCCCACAGGTTTCGCTCTCCGATCGAAAAGCTCGGCGCCCGATAGCCGCGTATGGGCCCGCCCGAGGCATCCTCCAGGATCTTGCGTGTCTTGACGATATCGGCCCTGAAGCTCTCAGGCTCGAGCGAGGTTATCCGCGCATGATCGTAACCGTGGCTCGCCACTTCGTGGCCCTGCTCCGCGATACGCCTGATCAGCGCGCCGTGCCGCTCGGCAATCCAGCCCAGAACAAAGAAAGTCGCTTTCGTGTCGTGCCGGGCGAAAAGATCGAGCACACGATTGGTCGCGTAGTCGACGCGGCTCTCCAGATCGTCCCAATCGCTCCGCTTGATAACCGCCTCGAATGCGCCGACCTGAAAATACTCTTCAACGTCGACCGACATGCCATTGACGGGCGTTTCCGCGGTTCGCGTAGGATCGTGTAGGGGCACCATCCGGGCTTGAGGGTCATGGGTTGAATCTGGGGACATTGGGAATACGGTTACTTGACTGTGCCGTCGTCAGACCTCGGGTCTGTTCACCTAGGTTTCGTTGTCCGCCCATTCCCTGAGGATTTCCAAGGTCTTTTTGATCGTCCGATCATGTGACTTCACATATTGCTCGATCACCTCAAGCCGGCGGCCGACATCCAGCGATTCCAGTTCGAGCTGCATCGAACCGTTTTCCCCGACGGCAATCTCTCCGCCGTTGCCGGCCGGCGATTGCTCGTCGGCAACCTCCGCGGCTACCGGCTGCAAGCGAATATCCGCGGCCGAGACATGTTTCGGACCAGTCGTGGGCGTATTGTCCTTCTCCAGATCCGCGATGACGTCGTCCACGATTTTGCCGTTGATTTCGTGAATCTCCTCAAGGGCACCGAACAATAGAAGGCGCGAACACAAAGTGTTGAGCCGCCGCGGTACGCCACCGGAGAATTCGTAGACGCGCTGATAGGCATCCTTGGTGAATTTGGGATCGCCGCCCCAGTCCACCAATTTCATCCGGTGTTCGATATAGCCGCCGACCTCTTCGAGCGCCATCGGCTCCAGGTGGTGGGTTGCGATCACGCGTTGGCGCAGCTGCTCCAGTTCCTTGGAATAGGCGAGCTTGTCGCGAAACTCCGGCTGGCCAAGGAGGAAGCTCTGCAGCAACGCCTTGTTGCCCTCCTGGAAATTCGACAGCATCCTCAGCTCTTCGAGGGCGCCGGTCGGGAGGTTTTGCGCCTCGTCGATAATCAGCAGGACCCGCCGGCCCGCGCGATGCTGCGCTCTAAGGAAATGCTCGATCCGCTGGAGCAACTGAGACTTGTCGATGTCTTCGGTGGCAATGCCGAAGGCGCCGGCGACCATTCTGAGGGTGTTGTCCGCGTCAAGCTGGGTCGTCACGACCTTGGCGAAGACGAACTCTTCCGGGTCGAGCTGGTCAAAGAGGTGGCCGACCAGCATCGTTTTGCCGGCGCCGATGTCACCGGTGATGATGATGAACCCTTCACCCTGATTAAGACCATAGGTCAGGTAGGCCATCGCCTTCTTGTGGGTCCGCGTATCGAAGTAGAAGCGCGGATCGGGCGTGAGCTGAAACGGCCTTCCGGAAAGTTTGTAGAATTCGGTGTACATTCCGTTCCTAGAATCTCGCTTCCAACGCCACGGTGACGGCGATTTCCTTGATATCCGCGCCGACCTCGTTGGAATTCCGGTCGCTTCGGATAAATGTCAGACGGCCCGCCAACAACTCGCCGATTGTGCGGTTGATGGATGCCTGCGTAACCGTTGTGATATCGCCGCGCGCGGAACCTTCGAACTGGTCATTGTCAATACTGAAACTGGCCGAGCCGGTGGTGTTTCGTGAGAACGTCCGGGTGATACCGAC
>JAKSBY010000420.1 GCA_022360855.1 Sphingomonadales bacterium
AGATGGCAAAGCCCAGTACGATCAAGATCAAGCTCGTCTCGACGGCGGACACCGGTTACTACTACGTGACCAAGAAGAACCCGCGGACCATGACCGAGAAGATGGTGGTGCGCAAATACGACCCCAGGGCGCGCAAGCACGTCGAGTTCAAGGAAGCCAAGATCAAGTAAGCCCCGCTCCGGCGGGCGGGTTGGCGAAGCCGGGTCCGTGCCCGGCTTTTTTGCGTTTGGGGGGTGGGGACGGGCCTGTCGCGAAGGGCGCGGACTCAAAAATTAGGGACGGTTCCCTATTTTCTCCAAAATAGGGAACCGTCCCTAATTTCAGCCTAATTTCAGCAACGCCCATTCGTCATGCCCGTGGAAACGGGCATCCAGACTGGCCTCGACATGGATTCCCGCTTTCGCGGGAATGACAGTGTGGGGAAACGGGGATGACGACGTGGGAAACGGGAATGACGATGTGGGAAACGGGGATGACAAATTGGGGGAATGGGAATGACAGTGCGGGGAAACGGGGATGACGAGCCCGGTTGGCGCGAGATTGCCGCGGCGCTGGCGCGCCTTGCAATGACGGGTCAACCTGAACGCAGATCGCGCCGCCCTACGCGCTGACGGCCTCGATCCGGGGGGCGGGGTCGGCGGTCAGCACGCGGTTGCGGCCGGCGTGCTTGGCTTCGTAGAGCGCGCCGTCGGCGCGGCGGAAGAGGTCGGCGCCCGACTCCTGCTCGACATCCAATTCGGCGACGCCGATCGAGACGGTGATCGAGAGCGTCTTGCCGTCGTCGCTGGCGGAGGTGAACGGCTCGCGCTCGGTTTCCTCGCGGATGCGCTCGGCAATCGTCACCGCGGTCTCGACCGCCGTCTCGGGCATGATGACCACGAACTCCTCGCCGCCGTAGCGGCCGAGCACGTCGACGCCGCGGATGTTGCGCGCGATGCGCTGGGCGAAGTCGTGCAGCACCCGATCGCCGGTGGCGTGGCCGTAAACGTCGTTGACCTTCTTGAAATGGTCGATATCCAGCATGGCGAGCGACAGCGGCGTCTTTTTCATGCGCGCAGCCCCAATCAGCGTATCGAGATGGCTGGAGATGTAATGCCGGTTGAAGGCGCCGGTGACCGCGTCGGTGGTGGCCAATTGCATGGAGAGGTGGAAGCTCTCCCGCAACTGATCGGCATAATGCTTGCGCTTGAGCTGGGTCCGGACGCGGGCCTGCAGCTCGAGCCGGTCGATGGGGCGGACGAGATAGTCGTTCACGCCCATTTCGAGCGCGCGCAGGAGCTCGGGCCCGCCGCCCTCGTCGACGATAACCAGGATCGGCACGTTGCGGGTCTCTTCGTAGGACCGGAGCCGGGAGCAGATCCTGAGCCCGTCGACCTCGGCCATGGCGAGGCTGACGATGATCAGGTCGAAATCGCCGGCCTGCGCCTGCTCCGCCGCGTCTTCGCCGGCGATGCGGCACTCGGCGGAGACGGTCTCGCCGATATGGCCGATGATGCGCTCGGCGCTGGCCTCGTTGTCGTGGACGATCAGAACCTGGCTTTGCTTGGCCTCGAAATCGAAATTGTCCTGCTCTTCGGACGAGCCGCCGAAGAAGGCGCCGGTCGCCTCGCGGTTGCGCAGCTCGTCCATCATCACCTTGAGCCGGGCGAGCGAGCGGACGCGGGCGAAAAGCGCGACGTCGTGCACCGGCTTGGTGAGGAAATCGTCGGCGCCCGCCTCGAGGCCGGCGACCCGGTCCGACGGCTGGTTCAGCGCGGTGACCATGACCACCGGGATGTGCATGGTCTTGGGGTCTTCCTTGATGGCGCGGCAGACCTCGAAGCCGTCCATGTCGGGCATCAGCACATCGAGCAGCACGATATCCGGCAGCTCGCGGTGGATGATCTCCAGCGCTTCCGGGCCGGAAGTGGCGGTCAGGACGTCGAAATACTCGCCGGTCAGTTTCGCTTGCAGAAACTTCACATTGAGGATGACATCGTCGACGACAAGAACTCGGGCGGTCACGTGCTGCTACCCCGCATATTCCCTAACGGTTTCGAGGAACTGGCCGACTGAAATGGGTTTGGCGATATACGCCTCGCAGCCGCCCTCTCTTATCTTTTGCTCGTCCCCCTTCATCGCGAAGGCCGTAACCGCGACGATCGGGATCGTTCTCAGCGCGTCGTCTTCCTTGATCCATTTGGTGACTTCGAGCCCCGAGACTTCCGGGAGCTGAATGTCCATCAGGATGAGGTCCGGGTGGTGCTCGCGCGCCAGATCGAGCACGGCCATCCCGTCGCGGGTCTGGATCGTCTCGTAATCATGGGCCTGCAAGAGATCGTTGAACAGCTTCATGTTCAATTCGTTATCCTCGACGATCAGGACCTTCTTGGACATGGAGCCTCTAATAACTTGTTTCCCTAACCGATCGCTGCGGCCGCCGGCGCCCGCCCGCGTTAGATGCCGCGTTATAGGTCCGCGAAACCGTGACTATAGGCGGTCGACGCGGCAACGGGCCAACGATTTCGCACAGCCAGACCCACGCTGAACCGGTATCACTCTATTACTAAAGAAGTGTTATCATGGGACAGGGCCGGCGCCCATCCGGCCGCCCCTGGAGCGCAACGGAGAGGTCAGCTTTGTCGACGGAATCGGAAGACCGGGACGCGCGGGAACACGCCGAAACGGTGGCATTGAAAGCGCTGACCTTCGTGTTGAGCGATGCCGGGCTGCGCAACCGCTTCATCGCGGTTTCCGGCACCGCGCCGGGCGATTTCGAAAGCCAGATCGAGAACCCGGATTTCCTTGCCGGCGTGCTCGATTTTCTGCTCGCCAACGAGCCCGACCTGCTGGCCTTCTGCGAGGCCGCGCAGCTCGATCCCGAGGTGCCGTCAAAGGCCCATTGGGCGCTTGTCGGCCTGTTGGAATAGGCCCCTCGGATGGCCGCGGAGCCTAAGCCGGAGGCGTTCTGCAGGGATTGCCTGGCCCCTGTGGCCGCGGGCCCGCATTGTGCGGCCTGCGGCAGCCCGCGCCTTCTGCGCCATCCGGAGCTGCACCGGCTCGCCATCGCGCATCTGGACTGCGACGCCTTCTACGCCGCGGTCGAGAAGCGCGACGATCCGTCGCTCAACGACAAGCCGGTGATCATCGGCGGCGGCCGGCGCGGCGTCGTCTCTACCGCCTGCTACATCGCGCGCATCCACGGCGTGCATTCGGCCCAGCCCATGTTCAAGGCGCTCAAGGCCTGCCCGGATGCCGTCGTCATCAAGCCGAACATGAAGAAATACGGCGCGGTCAGCCGGCAGGTCCGCAGCCTCATGGACGATGTGACCCCGGTGGTCCAGCCCATCTCCATCGACGAGGCTTTTCTCGACCTGACCGGGACCGAACGGCTGCACGGCCGGAGCGCGGCGGTCAGCCTGGCGGCGCTCGCGCGCCGGATCGAGCGGGAGCTCGGCATCACCGCCTCCATCGGCCTCAGCCACAACAAATTCCTCGCCAAGGTCGCGTCGGATCTGGACAAGCCGCGCGGCTTTTCGATCATCGGCCGGGCGGAGACCCTGGAGTTCTTACGGGAACAGCCGGTCGGCATCATCTGGGGCGTCGGCCGCGCGCTCCGCCGCAAGCTGGAGAAAGACGGCATCCGCACCGTCGGCCACCTGCAGGAGTTGGACGAGACCACCCTGATGAAGCGCTACGGCGCAATCGGCCAGCGGCTGCATCGGCTGGCGCGGGGCCAAGACAGCCGCTCGGTCGCGGACCGGCACAAGCGCAAGAGCGTGTCTTCGGAGACCACCTTCGCCCACGACCTGATCGCGTATGCGGAGCTGGAGGGCCGGCTTTGGCGGCAATGCGAGCGGGTCTCGGCGGCCTTGAAGTCGAAGGGGATCGCCGGGCGTACGGTGACCCTGAAGCTCAAGACCGGGAACCACCGCATCGTTACGCGGTCGCGCACGCTCGATCAGCCGACGCAACTGGCCAACGTCATTTTCGAAGAAACGCGAAGTCTGTTGAAGAATCAGGCCACGGGAACGCCCTATCGGCTGATCGGCGCCGGCGTCTCGGATCTCTCCGGCGCCGAGGACGCGGACCAGCCCGACCTGATCGCCGAGAAACGGGCCCGGCTGAACGAAGCCGAACGCGCGATGGACCGGGTGCGCGACAAATTCGGCCGCGACGCCCTGATCAAGGGCCGGGCGATGCGCCGGTAGCGCGTCCCAGCCTGGCCGTCCCGGCAAAAAATTCAGCCGCAGCGGCAAGACTTTCCCGGCGGTCGCCCACTGTCAGGGAAAACAAATCTCTAACCCATTGATAAAATTAGACTTTAACCATGCCCCATTTTGGCATGCCGCTTGCAAGTCACTGCTTGAACTCTCGCCTCAATGGAGTCGATGAATGGGTCATCCAGCCAGCATGTCACCTCCGCTTAACCTGGAGATCAGCCCCTATGTGGGCCGAATCGCCAGCTGCCTCGTCAAGAATACGCGCGACCGCAAGGTCCGCATGGACAGCGGCAGCTGGGAGCTGATCACCGAGGTTCTGAGTTTCGCCGCCGAGGCCGAGCAACAGCTGGCCGAACAGCGCGAGCGCATCACCTTTCTCGAATCCCTGTCGGCGACCGATGAGTTGACCGGCCTTGCCAATCGCCGCGGCCTGGAAGATTTCCTGGCCCGCACCCTGGCGGCGTCACGGCGTCACCTGGAGAACGGCGTGCTGGCATTCGTCGACCTGGACAATCTGAAGTCCATCAACGACCGCTACGGCCACAAGGCCGGCGACAAAATACTGCGCCACGTCGCGAACCTGCTCAAGGGCGGGGTCCGCCAGTCTGACTTCGTCGCGCGGTTCGGCGGCGACGAGTTCGTTCTCGTATTGGTGCGCTCGGACGCCAAGCTCGGGATCAAACGCGTTCGTCAACTGCAGAGCCAGCTCAATCGCTCGACCTTAAAGCTGGGCGATAACACCATTCCCGTCGCCGCCAGCTTCGGCATCAAGCTGTTTGGCCCCGACGACGAGAAGGACGCGCTGTTGCATGCGGCGGACGTCGCCATGTATGCGGACAAGCGCCGCCGCGCCCGGACGCGCGAGGCGAATTAGGAACTTTTCCGAAAACACCGTGGCTCCAGCTCTGCCGATTTGCTAAGGGAAGCCTTCGGTTCCCCAAAGTTCGGCAGACTCAACATGAGCATAGAAGACCGCCTGAACGGCCTCGGTATCACTCTTCCCGAGCCCGCGGCACCGGCAGCGAATTATGTGCCCTTCGTCCGGTTCGGAAATCTGGTCAGCATCTCCGGGCAATTGCCGATGGGCCCCGACGGGCTCGCCTATCAGGGCAAGGTCGGTGTCGATCTCAGCGAGGAACACGCCAGGGCCGCCGCCCGGCTTTGCGCCGTCAACATCCTGGCCCAGGCCAAACGCGCCTGCGACGGCGATCTGGAGCGTGTGCGGCGGGTCGTCAAGATCGGCGGTTTCGTCAATTGCGTCGACGGTTACGGCGGCCAGCCCGGGATCATCAACGGGGCATCGGATTTGTTCGTGGAGGTCTTTGGCGACAAAGGGCGCCACTCGCGGTTCGCCGTCGGCACCAACGCGCTGCCCTTCGATGCCGCGGTCGAGATCGATGCATTGATCGAAATCGACTAGCCGAGACCATGGCTGAACCGGACCGAACCCTGAGCTGGCTTGTTGAGCGCCCGTTCGCCCATCGCGGGCTGTTTCACGAAAAAAAGGGCATCCCGGAGAACTCGCTCGGCGCCTTCGAGCAGGCCATCGGCGATAATTACGGCATCGAATTGGACGTACGCCGGTCGCTCGACGACGTCGCCGTGGTCTTTCACGACCGCAACCTTGCGCGCCTGACCGATCAGACCGAACAGGTGAGCCGCGCCTCCTACCGCATGCTGAGCGGCATCAGCCTGCTCGGCAGCGAATTCAAGATCCCGTCGCTGTTTCAGGTGCTCGACCTCGTCGACGGGCGGGTGCCGGTGCTTATCGAGATCAAGTCGGACGGACGGGTCGGGCCGCTCGAATCTTCCGTGCGGCGGGCATTGGAAGGCTATGACGGGCATGTCGGCGTGATGTCGTTCAGCCCTGCCGTGCTCGACTTCTTCAAACGGCATTGCCCGAACGTGCCGCGCGGCTACGTCACAACCCATCGGCCCAATGCGCCCAGCTTCGATTGGCCGAGCCGCTTTACCTATGGCCAGGTCTGGCGGGCGCACACGACAAGCTGCGATTTCGTTGCCGCCGACGTTCGCTCCCTGCCGACGCCCCTGACCCGCTCGTCACGGCGACGGGGCCGGCCGGTCGTCACCTGGACCATGCGCTCGGAAAAGCACCACGAAACCGCCAAGAAGTGGGCCGATAATGTCATCTTCGAGGCGCCCGACGCCCGGCTTGACCGGCCCGAAACGAGCGACGATGGAGACTGACGCGGTCGCGCAAGCGGCCATACATACCCGCTTACGTGATATCGACCCCGGCGCATGGGACCGTTGCGCCGGCGACGATAACCCATTCATCTGCCACGCTTTTTTGCGGGCCTTGGAGGAATCGGGCTCGGCCACGGCGGAAACCGGCTGGCTCGGCCAGCATATCCTGCTCACCGATGATGCAGGCGCGCCGCTGGCGGCGATGCCGCTCTACCTGAAAAGCCATTCCCTGGGCGAATACGTCTTCGATCATGGCTGGGCAGACGCCTATGGGCGGGCCGGCGGCCGCTACTATCCGAAGCTGCAATGCTCGGTCCCGTTCACCCCGGCGACCGGGCCCAGGCTGCTCGTGCCGGCCGGGGGTGACCGCACCGAGCTGCGCCGGGCGCTGGCCTCCGCCGCGATTACGCTTGCCGAGAGGCATCAGGTCTCTTCCCTCCACATTACCTTCGCCGAACACGAGGAGGCGGCGGCCATGAGCCAACTCGGACTGGCGATCCGCACCGATCAGCAGTTTCACTGGCAAAACCAGGGATACGGCACGTTCGCCGATTTCCTGGACGCGCTGACGTCGCGCAAACGCAAGACGATCCGGCGCGAACGCCGCGACGCGCTGGCCGCGGGAATCGAGATCGAGACCCTGACCGGCAACGACATCACCGAGGATCACTGGGATCACTTCTTTCAATTCTACATGGACACCGGGGGGCGCAAGTGGGGGCGGCCCTACCTGACCCGTGCCTTCTTTTCGATGATCGGGGAGAGCCTGGCCGGGCGCATCGTCCTGATCATGGCCAAGCGTGGCGGGCGTTACATCGCCGGCGCCCTCAATCTCCTGGGCCGAGACATTATCTACGGCCGCCATTGGGGC
>JAKSBY010000591.1 GCA_022360855.1 Sphingomonadales bacterium
AGCCTGATATCGTTAGAAAGAGGTCGTGTCATACAGGCTGGCCTCCTTCACCAGCCTGTATCTTGAATCAGAAAAATCCCTCAATGGGAATCCCTTATGATTCAGTCAGATCAGAAAACGCTCTAGCACGGTAATGCTGTCCGCAAGCGCCGGCTGGTGTAAAACCATCAAAAAGAGAGCGCCGACGAGCCGGCATGAAAGCGCATGCATGATCTGGTTCCTCCTATCGGCGGCAGTCCTTGTAGACGGTCCCGCCCTTCATCACGAAGCAAACGTCCTCCAGCACGCGGATATCGCCGAGCGGATCGCCGGCAACGGCGATGATGTCGGCGTATTTGCCGGCGCCGATGCTGCCTGCCCGGTCGGCAATACCGAAGAGATCAGCCGTATCGCGCGTCGCAGCCCGGATGGCCTCCATGGGCGTCATGCCGTGCGCGGTCATGTAGGCGAACTGCCGGGCGTTGTCGCCGTGGGGATAGACGCCGGCATCGGAACCGAACGCTATTTTGACGCCGGCCTCGTGGGCGCGGGCGAAGCTGGCCCGCTGCCGGGCGCCGACTGCCCGCTCCTTGGCCAGCGATTCCTCCAGGATGCCGGCCGCCTCGCCCTCGGCGAGGATGTAGTCGGAGACGTAGATGTCCATGGAAAGATAGGCGCCGGTCTTCTTCGCCAAACGAATGCCTTCGTCATCGATGAGGCTGGCATGCTCCACGGAATCGACGCCGGCACGGAGCGCGGTCTTGATCCCTCGCGTGCCATGCGCGTGCACCGCCACTTTCAGGCCCAGGGCATGGGCTTCGTCCACCAGGGCGCGCATTTCCTCCTCGGTAAACTGCTGCGCGCCGATTTTCGTGCCCTTGGAGAGAACGCCCCCGGTGCCGCAGAACTTGATGACGTCCGCGCCGTATTTGACGTTACGGCGCACCAGGCGGCGGACTTCCCACGGCCCGTCGGCCACGCCGTCTGACGTATGGTCGTATTCCGGCGGCAGCAGGTTGACGTCGCAATGCCCGCCGGTGATGCCCAGGGACGGCCCGGCAGCCAGAATGCGTGGCCCCGGCACCTTGCCCGCGGCGATGGCGTTGCGCAGGGCGACATCGGGAAAGCCGCCGCCCGAGCCCACATTGCGCACGGTCGTGAACCCGGCCATCAAGGTGCGCTTGGCGTTGACGACGCCGGAGATGGCGCGGTCCGCCGCCGAGACCTTGAGCGCGTTATAGCCGTGCTCGTCGGCATTGGAGGTCAGGTGCACATGGGCATCCATCAGCCCCGGCAACACGGTCATCGCTGACAGGTCGATCACGGCCGCGTCCGCCGGGGTGTCGCCGCGCGGCCCAACGGCGGTGATCTTGCCGCCAGCGATTTCGATGGCCTGGTTTTCCAGCACCCGACCGGTCTCCACATCCACCAGGCGACCGGCGAGAATAACCGTGCGCTCCTGCGCGGCGACCGCCTGGACAAAACTCAAAAACAGCGCAACGGATATCCATAGAGACTTCATGTCTACGCTTCCCTTCTTGGTTGAGGGTCGTAGACGATGGCTTCGATCTCAATGCGCGCGTCGATGGTCAAGCCGGCGCAGATGGTCGCCCGGGCCGGCGGTTCGGAGGCGAAAAATTCCGCATAGGCCGCGTTGAAGGCGTCGAAATCCTCCGCATTGGGAAGACAGACGTTGACCTTCACGACATCGCCGAGACCGCATCCCGCCTCCGCCAGAAGGTCTTGGAGATCGCCCAGGATCTGGCGTGTCTCGGCGGCAACTCCGCCGGAGACGATGGCACCGTCGGGCCCGAACCCGAGCATGCCGGAGACGTAGATGAAGTCGCCCGCACGCACCGCCCTGGAATAGGGCAGTCCCTCGCTCGAAAGACCGCCGATTGTGTGTTTTGCCATGGTCAGAGTACTTCCTTCTGGCTTTGCAGGAGCCGGAAACCGGCTGCCTCTGTTTTCACGATGAAATCCCCCAGCTGCGCGACGCCGATGCTCACAAGCGGCAGGCGCAGGTTGCGCCACGCAGCGTTGCCGGTTTCGTGGGCGAGATAGGCCTTCAGCGTCTCGGTCACGGGCATATGCAGCAGCGCGTCTTCCCAGACCGCTTTCAGCATGGCCTGGGCGGCCCGGGCTGCATCCGTCCCCTGCCGCCACTCTCGATAAACGGTGGCAAGCAGATGGGGCGCGATATTGGCGGTGGAGGTGATCGACCCGACCCCGCCGGCCTCGAGCACCGGCCACAGCAGGTGATCGTCGCCGGCGAAGACGTCGAGGCCGTCGAACCCGCGCGCCATCCGGATCATGTTGTCGAGGTCGCCGGAGCTGTCCTTGATGCCGGCGACATGGTTCGGGAAGTTCTGCAGCAGCCGGCCGATGACCGCGTGGCTGATGGCAATGCCCGACATGTCCGGGAAGTGATAGAGATAGAGCCTGAGCCGGGTGTCGCCGACCCGCTCGATGATCTCCGCATAGCTGCCGTAGATGCCGTCGTCTGCGACGCCCTTGAAATAGAAGGGCGGCAGCACCAAGACGCCGGCGCAGCCGAGGCCCACGGCATGGCGCGTGAGGCGCACGGTCTCCGGCAGCGCGCAGCATCCCGTGCCGACCAGCAGCCTCTCCGGCGCGATCCCGCCGGCCACCACGGCCTCCAAGGCCGCCTCCCGCTCCTCCAACGTAAAGGACGGCGCCTCGCCCGTGGTGCCGAACAGGGCGATGCCGTCGCAGCCGTTGGCGAGCAGCCAGGCGATGTGACGGATCAGGCCCGGATAATCGATCTGGCCGTCTTCCGAAAGCGGAGTCAACGCCGCGGCCCAGATGCCTTTGGCTCTTGAAGGTTCTGCCGTCACCGCCTCACTCCACGTCCCGGTAAAGCCCGACAAGCTTGTCGGCCGCCAAATTGTCGCCGGTGCAAATGGCCGCAACGGTGTTGCCAAAGGCCTCGGCCCGCCGGTCCAAGAGGAGCGCGATCCCGGCCGCGCCGCCGCCTTCGAGCACCAGCTTCTCATGCTCCAGCGCGTGGACCATGGCGCCGGCGATCTGCTCCTCGGTGACCTGCAGGATGTAGTCCACCAGATCGCGGCAGATGGCGAAGGTATAGCGGTTGTCGGGCGGGATGGGACCGGGCAACGCGTCGGCCAGGCTCGGCTTTTCCTCCACGCCGACGATCCGCCCCGCGCGTATGCTCTCCACCATGGCCGCGCCAGCGGTGGTGCTGACGCCGATGAGCCGGATGTCCGGCTTGATGGCCCGCGCCGCCCGCGCCACCCCGCTCATCAGGCCGCCGCCCGAGACCGGCACGACCAGGGTTTCGACCTCGGGGCAGTCATCCAAGATCTCCAAGCCGATGGTGCCCTGCCCAGCGATCACCGGGGGATCGTCGAAGGCCGGGATAAAGGTAAGGCCGTCCTTCCCGGCGAGTTCGTGCGCCCGTTCGGTCGCCTCGTCCTGGTCCGACCCGTGGATCACCACTTCGGCGCCGAGCGAGCGGATCGCCGCCACCTTCGCCTCGGGCACCAGGTCGGTCATGCAGATCACCGCGCGCAGGCCGAGCTTACGGGCAAGATAGGCGACCGACTTGCCGTGATTGCCGCTGGAAGCGGTGACGACACCCCGCTTGCGCTCATATTCGTCAAGGCTGAGGATCTTGTTGGCGGCGCCCCGGATCTTGAACGAGCCAGTGTCCTGCATGGTCTCCATTTTCAGCCAGACCTGCTTCTCCAGCCGCCGCGACAGCGCCTCCGACGGCTTCAGCGGCGTCCGTCGGGCAATGCCGGCAATCCGCTCCCGCGCCGCGAGGATATCCGCCAGGGAGACGCCATAGTCCGTATCACTCAACGGCCTCTCCCACCTTCTTCGCCCGCACCGGCGGGGTCCAGTCGACGCCCTCGATATGCTTCTTGAACCATTTCATCTCTTCGATGGAAAGCAGCCGTCGGTGCCGGGGCTCGCGCACGCCATGCCCCTCGCGGGGAAATTTGATGTAGCGCACCGGCGCCTTGCCGATATCGCGGAGCGCGGTGAAGAACATCAGGCTCTGGCCCACGCTCGAAGTGGTGTCCTTGCCGCCGTGAAAGATGATGGAAGGTGTCGTCACATTCTTGACATGGGTGATGGACGAGCGCTTGGCCCACTCTTCCGGATTATCCCAGGGCGTGCCCCCGATATACCAGAACGCCACGTCGTAATTGAAGCCCGGGCCGGTCTCCGCCGCCCAGTTGCCGACCATGGCGCCGATGGACGCGGCCTTGAAGCGGTCGGTCTGGGTCACCGTGTAGCTTGAGGACACGCCGCCCCAGCTCCAGCCGCGCACGCCGAGCCGTTCGGGGTCGATGTTCCGGGTTTCAATGGCATGGTCGACGCCGGTCATGTTGTCCACGAACTCGCCGTCGCCGACCTCACCCATGAGGCCGCGCAGGAGCGCATCGCCATAGCCCGTGCTGCCGCGGAAATTGGGGCCCAGCACCGCATAGCCCTGGCCGGCCAGGACCTGAAAATCCGCCCGGAAGCGGTTAATGATCACACCGGCGGGGCCGCCGTGGATGTTGAGGATCATGGGCGATTTCCCGGCCCCGGCGTTCAGGGCCGGGTAGAAAACGCCTTCGATCTCTATATCTCCCTTGCTGGTCCAGCGCAGGAACTCGCCTTCGGAGAGCTGGAGCTGTTCCCGCACCCACGGGTTGGCATCGGTGATCCGCACCGCGTTCCTGCCCTTGAGGCCGCTGACATAGAGATCGCGGGGCGTGGTGAAGTTCTCGTAGAAATAGGCCATCCGCTTGCCGTCGCGGGAAAACGACTGCGCGCCCAGCGTGCCCGTCATGCTGGTCAGAGCCTCGGCCTTGTCGGTGCGCACGTTCAGCCGGTACAGGTTGGTGTTGGTGCCGTGCACTTCGCTGTAGAGCAGGTATTTGCCGTCCGGTGACCAGGCGATGGTGCCCTCGAACAACTCGCCGGTGCGCTGCCCATCGAGGCGGCGGACGGCGTCCGTCGTCGGTTCCATGACCCAGAAATGGCCCACACGCAGGTCAAGGTCCTGGTCCGACGGCGCGCGATAGGCGATGCGCTTGCCGTCGGGCGACCACAGGGGATCGGATTCCGGCGCATCGTTGTCGGTGAGCTGGCGTACCTCGCCATCGCTCACCTCCGCGAGATAAAGCTCCGCTTCCCATATGTAGTTGGTGCGCGTATCCGGACGCGCCGTGAAAACGATCCGCACCCCGTCGGGCGAGATATCGAAACCCTCCACCACCAGCTCTTCGTCGGTGATCCGGCGTGCCGTCTTGTCGCCGAGGCCAATGGACCAGAAATTGGTGAACCGCGCCGCCGCCTTGCCGTTCGGCGCCTCATCGATGAAGATGGCGTCGGCGCCCAGGCGGCGCTCGCGCTCCCCTTCCTCGGTGCCCATTTCCTCGGCCACGAAAACGATGCCCGAGCCGTCGGCCAGCCACTTGAAGTCCACGATGTTGCCGCGGTGGCGCGTCAGGGGCATGGCCTCGCCGCCCGCGGTGGACATGATGAAAAGCTGCGACGTCGCGCCTTCTTCCGCGTCCTCCTCCTCGGGCTCCCGGATGAAAGCGAGGTAAGCACCCGTCGGCGAGAAGCGGAAGTCGGAGCCACCGCCTTCGCCGATATACTCCACCGTCCGGCTGCCGTCGGACGCGGCCATGTAGTATTTGGTATCGTATTTGTTTTCGGCCCAGTTGAGCGTGGAGAGCGAATAGAAGACCTGCCGGCCGTCCGGCGACAGCACCGCATCGCCGACGCGCACCAGATTCAGCTCGTCATCGATGGTCATGGGCCGCTTGGCCGCGTCGGAGGCCAACGCGCCGGCGATGCCGAAGCCCAGGATGCCAAGAACAAGGGTGATGGTTTTCACGGACGCCCTCCTCGCATGGTTTTATTTGCTGCGATGATGGGCAGAGCGATTACACTCATAAATATCGATGTAAAAATATAAACATCAGTGGAGTTCGACAGATCAACCGGCGACATCCCCGTTAGTCTATGCTTACGGGGCCGGTGTGGTAAGGCAGCGTGTCGACGCGGGGCACGTAGCTGCCGTCGTCGATACATTTCCGGACATGGGCGGCGATCTCCTCCATGGTGGCGAACCAGACACTGCCCTTGTCCGCCATATAGGCGATGAGCTTCTCCACCTCCCGCCAGCGGGCGAGCCGGCCCGAGGCAAAGGGATGCCATACTGTGACCCAGAGCCCGCCATGCTCCCAGGCGGCGTCGAACTCGTCGCGGAAGGCCGCAATCGCCTGGCTCGGCGCCTTCAGCGGCATGGTGTAGTCAAGATCGATGCTGTGTACGTAAGGCGGCCAGTCGTCCATACCCCAGTGGGACGGCAGCTCGATCAGCTCGCCCGTGCCGGTCTTCAGCACATAGGGGATGTCGTCGCCCATCAGCGAGGCGTCGTAGGCAAACCCTTCCTCAAGCAGAAGGTCCGCCGAGTGTTCGGAGAAGTTGTAGAGCGGCGCGCGCCAGCCGCGGGGGCGCCGGCCCGTATGCGCCTCGATCACCGCGATTCCGCGCCGCAGCCAGGCGTGCTCTTCCTCGCGGCTCAGAGTGTTGGGGTTTTCGTGGATATAGCCGTGATGGGCGACCTCGTGGCCGTCCGCGACCATGGCCTCGACCGCCTTCGGATACTGCTCGATACACCAGGCCGGCACGAAAAAGGTCTGGCGGATATCGAAGCGCCGGTAGGTCTCAAGGATACGCGGCACGGCCACCTCCGGTCCGTAGCGCAGCATGGAGAGCGCCGAGACCCGCCGGTAGGAGGTCTTCGGGTGTTCCAGATGGAGGATGCTGTCCGCATCCATGTCGAAGGTGATGGCGGCGGCGCAGCGGGCGCCGTCGGGCCAGGGAACCGGGTTCGCGATCACGGCATGACGCTCCCGCCATTGACGCCGAAGCCCTGCCCGGTGACGAACCCGGCCTCGGGGCCGGCGAGAAAGGCGGCCAGCGCGGCGACCTCTTCCGGCGTGCCGAAGCGGGCGAGCGGGATATCCATCTCCTTCTCACGCCATTCGGGGGAGATATTGTCGGTGGAAAGCATATCCGTATCGATGGGTCCGGGGCAGATGGCATTGACCAGGATATCAGGCGCGAATTCCAGCGCCCAGCAGCGGGTCAGCGCCAGGGCGCCGGCCTTGGTGGTACAATAGGCGGAAAACTCGGCTCGGCCCAGATAGCTGAGATCCGACGCCATGTTGATCACGCGCCCGGAGCCCGATTGCCGCATCATGCGGATCGCCTCGCGGCCGCACAGGAACATGCCGCCGAGGTTGACGGCGAGCACCCGGTCGAAGTCCTCCAGGCTGGTCTTAAGAAGCGGCTTGTGTTGAATGATCCCGGCATTGTTGACCAGGATATCGAGCCGCCCGAAGAGCTTGCCCACTTGCGCGAAGAGGTCCAGCACATCAGCCTCGTCGGCGACATCCGCGCGATGGTAGAGGACGCGCCCGTCCAGCCCCTCCGCCGCCGCAGCGATGCCGTTATCACCGGAAACCGAGGACGCCAGCACATCCGCGCCCTCGGCCGCCAGACGTAGAGCAACCGCCCGGCCGATCCCGCGGGCGCCGCCGGTCACCAGCGCGACCTTGCCGGCAAGCGG
>JAKSBY010000679.1 GCA_022360855.1 Sphingomonadales bacterium
AGCCTGATATCGTTAGAAAGAGGTCGTGTCATACAGGCTGGCCTCCTTCACCAGCCTGTATCTTGAATCAGAAAAATCCCTCAATGGGAATCCCTTATGATTCAGTCAGATCAGAAAACGCTCTAGAAAAACCAGACTTGAAAAAGGTAACTGTCACCGAAATAGGTTTCTCGACTCCTGGATTGCTTCGCTCCGCTCGCAATGACGATGCAGCCAGAACGCATAATGCTCTAGGACCCGCCGGTATAGGGCCGGCTTCAATCCCGCCGGTCGTCGTCGGGCAGCAGGGCTTCGTCGGCCATGAGGATGTCGTAGAGCCGGCGCAGCTCCGCCGTCAGGGGGCGGGCGAGATTGCCCATCACGTCGTCTTCGCGGTCGAGCCACATCTTGACCTCTTCGAGCTGCGCGCGCGTCGCGCCCGCGCCGATCAACGCCAGGACGGTCCGATCCGTCAACTCGCCGAACACCGCGGTCACGTCGCGGTGGCTGATGGGGTGCGCGGCCATCGGGGGATCGTGAAGCGCGAAAGGCGGCCCGGCATTGACCAGGGTCAAGGGGGTGGGGAGCGGGACTGTTTGGGGCGTTGAGGCGAAGGCGAGCAGAAATGGTTCCGATTTACGCGGGCAGTCGGCAGGGGTGGCTTGCATATGCGAACGTTTGGTTAGGACTTGCGCTCTGAACTTCTCCAGCTCCTCTGGAGGTCCAAAGGCCGTCCGTAACTTCACGCGACCCGTCCAGCCACCCCCCATCTTATCTCTAGCCCTGGCAGCGGGAACTGGTTGGTTAGCCGCCTTCGCCAGGGCAGGCCAGACGCAGCACCGTCCGGCGCCAGAATCCTATCTGGTCTTCGACGTTAGCCGTTTAAACCCCTTAGCGGACGAGCCTCAGTCCGCGCTGAGACCAATCGCAGCATTTGGGGAATTCAAAAATTTGGCCAACGTGGGCCTCCTTCCTGATCCCCGTATGTGGGGTCTAGAGATATATATAGTAAGCCGGCCGGGATTCTCAACTTTTGCTTGTTGGAGAAAAAGGGTAATGTGCCTATGTAGCCGGATCGAGGCGGAGCTAGGCCAACCAAATGCCGGACCTGCTGGAACAGTTTGCATTCATTACTTCGGAATTGGTGATACCAGTTGTCACCGTTGTCGCCGTAATCGTAACCCTTGGCTTTCTCATTCGGAGTCGGTCATTTTCAGTCAAAGCAGGTTCGATCGAAGTTTCAGCGTTGAATCGTGAAGAGGCTGATATCCGAAGTCGAATAGATCAGGATACATTGGATGGTGGGCCTTCCGCGAGGCAATTCGCACTGCTCAAGGAGTATCACGCACAGGGACTGGCACAATCTAAAGTCAGTTTTTGGTTTAGCCTTGTTTTTGCATCGTTGGGATTTTTGATCATTCTGTATGCAATAATATATTATCTGGGTTCCAATGCAGAATTCGAAAGAGGCGAAAGGTTAGTCGAGCCGGGGATTTTTGAAGGGGTCCAGAAGCCTATTTTTGCTCTAGTTGCGGGAACTGTTATTGAGGCAGTTGCTGCACTCTTCTTTGTGCAATCAAATAAAGCCCGTGAGCTAATGTCGGAGTTTTTCGATAAGGCGCGGATGGATCGGAAGCTAGACGAGTCTTTACAACTAGCATCACAAATCGACAATGCTGAGGTATCGGCCGGACTTAAGGCATTTCTTGCGATGAGTTTTGTCGATGCTGAGCCAAACGAGCAGGTCCTTTCGTCTATACTGGGGCAAAAACTGGATCTTACAAAAATCAAACAAAGCTAAGGCGTCGATCAGACGCCGCCCGTTATCAGATTTAGGCAAAAGCTCTGCCTACCTCTCTTCTACGGAAGATGTCCGGTTTCTCGCAGATGGCGGGTGAGGACGAGGCGAAGGTAAGCAGTTAGCTTGTGCTGCCTTGCCTTTGGCTAATTGTCAACTCGTTGAGAATCCTACCGCCCCTTCATCCCGCCACCTGACGCCGGAGCCGCCGGGGCCGGGGTTTTGACCGGGCTCCAGGATTTCCAGGCCGGCGTCTTCGAAGGCTTTTCTGAACTTGCGCAGGGACCTGGCGCTGACCCTGCCGTGTTTGACGTTGTTCACCGTATTGCGATGAACGCCCGCCTTGGCTGCCAAGTCTTTAAACTTCCAGCCGAGCGCGCCGCACCCCATCTCGACCTGCTCGGCGGTCAGTATGAATTCGTCGTCGGTCACTTGGCCTTCCCCCTCGGCTTTTGCGTCGCTAGGCGCACGCCCGGCGGGCCGCCGTTGGCGTCGATGAACTGGACGCCGTGTTTTTCGAGCGTGCGGCGGATGTCTTCCAGGGTCCGGTCCTTCAGCCTCGGGTCGCCGCGTTCGAGGCGCGAGATCGTATCCGGCGAGACCTTGGCGAGCTTCGCGAACTCGATGGTCGTCAGCTCCAGACCATAGCGCGCCATCCTGCACTGCGTGCGGGTGAGGGCTCGTTTCAGTATGTCATACTGACTACGTGTTGACATAACGAAACCATACCCGCCCGCCTAATATCTGTCACGCACTTTGTCGACTTTCGCGATCACCGTCGCGGGATCGAGTTTGAGGGCCTTGGCGAGGCGGAGGAATTCAGCCACGTCGAGGCGGCGGACACCCGTTTCGATATCGGAGATATAGGTCTGCGGGCGGCCGATCAGGGCGGCGGTCTGCGCCTGAGACAGACCCCCATCCGTGCGGGCCTGCTTCAGGATAGCCCGAAGCGCCTCATAACGCCGCGTGCGCAGCAGATCGCGCATCGAATTCACCGCCCCCGATCCTTCCACCGCGCGCCGCTTTTCTCTGACTGGCTGTAACGGGCGCTTGTTCGTTTGCCATAGGTGCTGACAGTTAACTTCCCTCGAACAAGACTACCGGATCGACATCGAGGGCCTTTGACAGGCGCTCGATCATTTCGATGGTGGGGGAGTTTTCCTGGCGCTCGATCATGCCGATGTAATTGCGGTTGATGCCGGCGCGGTGGGCAAGCTCCTCCTGTGCCCAGCCGCGTTCGAGACGCAAACGCCGCAGATTGCCTGCTACAATATCGCCGAGATTTTCAGCCATCGCCGGGAGCCAAGACCGTTTGGCCCCCACGTGCCACCTAGTATACTAGGTTTCTTTCTCCGGCTCCGTCGCCTTGGAATTTGCCAACTGTTCTTCCCGGCTAACGGGCAGGTCTTTCCCCGCGTTGTCTTGCAGCAGAAAGAATGGCTCAACGCCAAGGGCCCGTGCCAACCGCTCAATTCTGTCGAGGGTCGCGGAGCACTTCTGGGTTTCGACGTTGCTGGGGTAATTTTTGTCAACGCCCGCTATGTCCGCCAGACTATATTGTGACATGCTCACTTGATCGCGGAAGCGACGTAGATTGGTTGCCACAATTTCTCTGAGCCTTCGAACCATGGCTCCAAGACAAAACTGTTGAGGCTTTGATATCCACCTAGTATAATAGGTATTCGACATTGCTTTGGTTGCGCCCGATGGGCGCGGCACACCCGGAGGCGCGGACGTGGTGACCCCCAGGTTTTAACCCGTCCGCGCCTCCGGGGCTTACAGGTGCGGCCGTTCCCCCTTCGACCGGGCTCAGGGCGAACGGCGTTGGAAGACATCCGCCTTCGCCTCCTCCTCCGCCGAAGCTACGGCGGACAGGAAGGCAACGGCAAACAAGGGAGGGAGGAAAAGGCTTATGGATTCGGACGTATCGCCGGACGACGACGGGGACCGCGACGAGGCCGGTTCCGGCGCGGCGCCCGACGACGCCGTGCCTGAGATGACGGTGGCGCAGGCGCGGGCGGCGTTGTGTGGGGTGGCGATGCTCTCGGGCCCGGCGCTGCGCGCGCTGGCCGAGCTCGCCGGCCATATCGGGCTGCGCCGATTCCCCGACGCCTTTGCCGCAGAAGACGAGCCGGACCCGGACCAGCCGGGCC
>JAKSBY010000628.1 GCA_022360855.1 Sphingomonadales bacterium
AGCCTGATAGATGCCGGCGCCATCATCGCCGGCGGCTCGGATGCGCCGGTGGAAAAAGGCGACCCGGTGAACGAGTTCTATGCCGCCACGATCCGCAAGGACATGAAAGGCTTCTCCGGCGAGGGCTGGCATCCGGAGCAGGCGGTGAGCCGCCAGGAGGCGCTCAAGATGTTCACCGCCTGGGCCGCCTACGCGTCCTTTCAGGAAGAAGAACTCGGCACGATCGCGGTCGGCAAACGGGCCGACTTCACCATTTTCTCAACCGACATCATGACCGCGCCCGAAGACAAACTCCGCACCGCCCGCGCGGTGATGACGATCATCGACGGCGAAATCGTCGCGCGCTCCGACGGCAATTGAACGGTGCCCTCAGGGCGCGAATTGCCCGCCGGGATTAATCGAAACTTTACGGCCAGTTTCTAGGCTTTGGACGGCTACTTAGAGAGTCCATCCGAAATTACCAGGGGCGCAGGGGGAGACTGCCGAAAGCAGGCGGGCTGATACCTATGCTTGGTTTGACCAGCGAGCAAAAAAAGCAAGACGCAGATGCAGTTCTGACGAGCTTCGGGCGGGAGATCGCCGACAGCGAGAAGGAGCAGCAGTATCGAGCGGCCGCCTGGCCGCACATGCGGCGCGCGTTCAGGAAAACCGGCTGGTGTATCGCACTGATCGCCATGGCGGCCCTTTCGATTTATGCCGCCACGGGCCCCATCGACGGGGCCTTTGCCTGGGTCGCGGCGCCGCATCTTGCGATCCTGGTGGCCGGCTTGGCGCTCGGCCTGGCGGCCTGCGCAAAAGAACCATGCGACTGGCCTTTGTGGACAAGCTTCCTGATTGCCGCCCTCGCTGGCGCGACCAACGGACTGACATTGTATTTCGGCCGCTTGGCCTGGCTCGATATCTCGGTCTTCCTTATCGTCCAGGTCGTCGTCGTCACCCTGATCATCCCAAGCCGGTTTCGTCTGATCGTCGCGTCGACCGCCGTGCTGATTGCCGGCTCGCTCTTTCCAATCCTGCAGCAGGGCGTGCCCGAGCATTTTCATGCGACGCTCATCGGCATCCTCTGCGCCACATCCATCGGCCTCTTCCTGGCACGGCGCGATATCTCCCGGCGCCGGCTCGCCTTCCTGAGGGAGTTCGACCTGGCGGAGATGAACAAACGACTGCAGACCGAGCTCCTCAACGTCGGTGCGCAACGGGCCGATATCGAAAAGGCGGCGGCCGAGCACGTCGCTCTCCTCGAAGAGCTTGCAGTCGCACAACAAGATTCCGAGCGTCAGTCGATCTTTTTGACCGCCGTCCTCGAGAATATCTCCCAAGGGGTTTGCGTTTTCGACAAGGATCTCAAGCTGGCGGCCTGGAACAAGGCGTATCAGGACATCCTCGAACTGCCCGATGAAATGCTTCAGGAGGGCAAGCCTTTCGAAGACTTCATTCGCTTCAACGCCGAACGCGGCGAATATGGCGATGTGGACGTCGAGGAAGCAGTCGAGGTCAAAACCGCGATCGCCCGGTCGCCGGGAGGCATTGAGGCACACAATTACGAGCGCAAGCGCTGGAACGGCACTTTTGTGGAGGTACACGGCAATCCCATGCCGGGCGGCGGTCTGGTGAGTACCTATACCGACATAACCGCACGCAAAAAGGCCGAAGAGACGATTCGCCGCATGGCGCTGGAAGACGCACTCACCGGGCTCGCCAACCGCAACGCGTTCAAACGCAAGCTCGACGACGCATTGCGGCTGGCCAGGCGCCAGAAGACCGTTGTCGCGCTGGCCCTGATCGATCTCGACCATTTCAAGCCGGTCAACGACACCCACGGCCACCCCATCGGCGACGAGCTACTCAAGGCCGTGGCCGAAGTCTTGCAGCGCGAGGTCCGCGAGGTCGATACCGTGGCGCGCCTCGGCGGCGACGAATTCGCGATCATCTTCTCCGGAATCGCGGATAAGAAGTATGTCGACACACCGACCGAGCGCATTATCGCGCGGCTCGGCCGGCCAATCGCCGTTGGCGCGCTCGAACTCACGATCGGCGCCTCGGTCGGCGTCGCGCATTTTCCCGATGACGCGGAAACCGGCGAGGGCCTGATCAAGCAGGCGGACGACGCGCTCTACGCCGCCAAGGACGCGGGACGCGGCGTCGCCGTCAAGATCAGCGCCTAGAACTCACCAGGCGCCGATGAGCGGTCACGATCGGTCAGCCCCCTGGATCGGCCGCCCCGTCTGATCGAGCTCCACGATCGGGCGGCCGAGGCCCTGCAGGTCCTCGAGGATCTGTGCCTTGGCGCCGACCACGACGATGATCATGTCATCCGCTTTCAGATGCTTGCGCGCCAGCGCGTTCAGCTCCTCCAGCGAGACGTTCATCAGAATCTCGTCCTGCCGGCGGGGAAAGGTCGCGTCCAGGCCGTGGCGCTGCATATGCATCAGCATGGCCAGCTTCTGGTTCGGCGCTTCATAGCTCAGCGCGTGGTTCTGGCCGATGGCGCCGCGCACGAAGTCGAGCTCGGCCTGGGTCATGCCGTCTTTGGCGAAGCCATCGATCTCGTTCAGAATCTCCTCGATCGCGGCGGCGGTGACGTCGTTACGCACAGCGGTCCTGACGGTGTAGTGGCCGGAATATTCGTTTGCCAGGTACTTGCCAATGGCGCCATAGGTATAGCCCTTGTCCTCGCGTAGGTTGAGATTGATGCGGCTGTTGAACGCTTGGCCGAGCGGATAGTTCATTAGCTGAAGCCTGTAATGCTCGCCGGCGGCGTCGAATGTGACGCTGCGCGTGGCGACGCGAATCTCCGACTGCTTGGCGTCCGGCTTGTCGAGCAGATAGATGGTGCCGTCCGCCAGGTCGGGAAACGGCTTCAGCCCGCTCTGCGGAAGCGGCGCACCCTGCCAGTCGGCGAACACACTCAGCTTGGCCATCACCTCGTCCTTGGGCAAGTCCGAAACCACGGCGATCTGGGTGGCGGCCGGGGAGTAGTAGGTTGCGTAGAAGGCGCGGATATCGTCCAGGGTGATCGATTGCACCGTCTCCGCCAGGCCGATGCTCGGGTGGGAGAAGTTGTTGTCTTCGCCAAACAGCAGCCGTTTCAGCGCTGCATTGGCCCAATAGCCGGCGAAATCGGTGCTCTGCCTAATGAGCTGGGTGGCAAGCTGGTGCCGCCGGTCGAAGTCGGCCTCGGCAAATTTGGGCTTGAACAGTCTCTCCGCGGCGATCGCAAGGGTCGCGTCCAGATGCCGCGTCAGACCGCCGATGCCGAGCACGAGATAGTCGCCGTTGGAGGAAAAGATC
>JAKSBY010000301.1 GCA_022360855.1 Sphingomonadales bacterium
CGCGCAGAGTCGGCGGCCTGATTGAGCTCGACGTGCCGCTCAACGGGTGCGCCCCCACATTCAACGACGGAACCGCCACGCGCAACAGGTCATTCATGTCGGAAAAGCCCTGTCGGCCGAGCTGTTCGCTGCCGATAATATCGACCGGCGCCGGAACGTCGGCGACGGAGCGCGCCGGTCGCCGGGAACCCGTGATTACGAGCTGCTCCACGGCGCCATCTTCCGCACTCTCCGTCCCGACGTCGTCCTGCGCCCGGACGATCGGGCCGACCGCTACCAGCGATCCGGCAAGCGCTAACGTAAGCGCGCATCGGGACGACCTCCCCAGACTGCGCACTCTTAAACTGCGATGGCTTGACTGCATCTCCCCGAACTTTGGCACGGCGTTTCCTCCTCCTCGATTATTATCAGTCTGTTTGGACAGCTTTTCGGACAGCCGGTTCGCCCCCATGCCACGGCGTTATGTAGATCGTATACAATATATTGTATTACGCAAGCTCTTTTTTGCGGCCGACAGCTCGCGCGGCCCGGATCCGGTTTTTTTGAGCGGAATCGGGGGATTTGCGGAATGAAATCCGAAAGTTATGAATGGAGAAGGGAAAAAGACTTGTCTATTATCCCGGAACCAAATGGGGCATTGATGGCGCAACAAGACCAAAAACAAACCGTCACCTGGTCACGGGTGGGAAGTACGCATCAGTCGTTGAACGACGTCGTTACCGATGCCCTGCGCCAAGCGATCCTGATGGGCGAGTTCAAGCCGGGGCAACGGCTGCCCGAGACACAGCTCGCCGACCTCTTCGAGGTTTCGCGAATCCCCATCCGGGAGGCGCTAAGGGTTCTGTCGTTCGAAGGCCTGGTGGAGATCAGCCCGCGAAAAGGCGCGCGCGTTGTTTCGCTTTCTCCGGAGGAGCTCGGCGAGCTTATAGAATTACGCGCCGAGCTTGAAAGCATCAGCGCCCGCAACGCCGCCCGCTATTGCGATGACGCCACGAAGGCCGCGATGGGGGAGCTTCTGAAGAAAGGCGGTCAGGCAAAGCAAAAAAACGATATCGAGACTCTCAGGCAGCTGAACGGCGAGTTCCATATCGTTTTGGCCGATGCCGGGAAGAACCGGTATCTCCGCAATTTCATGCAGTCGCTGAGGGACCGCACCTATTGGGTCTTTTCCAACATCTCCGACGAACGGGTCACCGAAAGCTGGGCCGAGCATGCGGCGATCCTGGAATCGGTGATCGCGCAGGATGAGAAGCGTGCCGCGACCCTGGCGGCAAACCACGTCAAACAGGTCGGCCGCGCCGTGCTGGAGGAAATCTCGTAAGCCCCGGACCGCCCTTCAGCAGATATTCAGGCCACCGTCGACATTGATCACCTGACCGGTGATCTGGCGCGCATCCCGTGACAGCAAGAATTGTACGACCGCGGCAACATCATCGGGCTCGGAGATACGCCCGGTGGCCGCTTTGCCGGCCATCTGAGCCAGGAGCTCGGGCGAGATCGCCCGATGGGCGCCCGGATCTTTGCGCGTATAGCCCGGCGCGACGCAGTTGACGGCGACCCCGGCCGGGCCGAGCTGGACGGCGAGCGACTTCGCGATCGCTTCAAGCGAGGATTTCGCCGCAGCGGTGGCCGGAAATAGGCAGTCGGAAGCGAATCTGTGGGCCACAAAGGAGCTGATCGCCACGACCCGGCCGCATTCAGAGCGCCGCAGCGGATCGAGCCCGGCGGTGGCGAGCTCGAAAAAAGCGCCGGCCATGGCATCGTAAGACCTGTCCAGCACATCCCGGCCGACCACACCCAAAGGCGCCGAATCCGCGAAGCCGGCGTTGCTGACGATCTGATCGAGCCGCCCGAACCGCGCGACCGCCCGCGAAACGAGTTGTTCGGCCGCGCCCTCTTCTGCGAGGTCGGAGGCAATAATCTCCACCGCCGCGCCACGTTCGGTCAGATTGGCGGCAAGGGCTTCAAGATTTGAGATCTTTCGGCCATGCACGACGATATTGGTTCCGGACGAGGCGACACGGCGGCAGACCGCCGCGCCAATGCCGCTCGAGGCACCGGTCACGAGAATGGTGTTGGCGGACGCGGTCATGTTCAGCCACCCGTCGCGCCGACCGATTTGAAAATCAGGATAGCGGCGGACAACCCCGAGATAATCAGCACCGCATAGCGGGTCCAGGGTCCGGTCGTCCACATCACCACCCAGCGCGAGGCCCAGAACCCGGCCAGCAACGCCGGCAGGAAAGCGAGGCTGATGACCAATTGCTCCAGGGTAAACTTGCCGAACCAAGCCAGCGTCAGGATCGAAAAAGCGGCGCCGATCACAAAAAACACGGCCAGCGTGGATCTGATCCTGGGCGCCTCGGCCCGCTGATAGGCAATCGCTATCGGCGGCGCGCCGATCGAAGTCAACGTTCCCATATAACCCGAGGCGAAACCGGCGACGACGAGATTCCGCTTGCTGGGCAAAACCACCCATCTGCCGGCGCTGAGCGCAACAGCCAGCAGGACCATGACCCCGAAAACAAGGCCGAAAAGCTGCAGCGGGATCGCGGCGATGGTCAGCCCGGCGACGATCGTGCCCGGAACGCGACCCACGAGCGCATAGATGAGGCCGGAGAAATCGATGGCATGGCGTTCTCGATACGCGATGAGGATGGAAACCGCGAGTGCGAGAACCAGCAAAGGGCCAGGCACAAATCTGGGATCGATAAACAACAGGATCGGCGCGGCGATCATGCCGAGGCCGATGCCGGTCGCGCCCTGAACCAGGGTGCCGGTGAAGATCGCCGCCGATGCTGCCAGGAAGAGCAGCAGATCGGCGCCGCTGGCGAAATCGGCCAATAATGTATCCATGGGATGGGTGCCGGACCTTCGAGGGAATTCAAATCTAACTCGCCAGATAGACCGTTTTGACGGTGGTGTAAAAATCCATCACACCGTGACCGGCCTGCTCTTTGTACGTCTGGTTACTGGAATGTTTAATGCCGCCGAAGGGTGCCGACAGGGCAACCCCACCGGTAGCACTGTTGACCTTTACGATTCCGGCCTCGATGTCCTTGGCGAAATCGAGCGCGCGGGCAAAGTCCTTGGTCACGATCGAGGCGGCGAGTCCGTATTCCACCGAATTGGCCGTCTCGACCGCCGCCTCGTAGCTCTCGGCCCGCTGCAGGCAGACGACCGGCCCAAAAATCTCCTCCTGCGCCAGGAGCGAGTCATCCGGCACATCAACAAACACCTTGGGGCCGACAAAAAAACCGCCGGGCTCGCCACCGCCGGTATCGTCGCCGTCAAAGGCAAGGGTAAGCCCCTCGCCCTTGCCGATATCGACCATGCCGAGCACCTTCTCATGCTGCGTCTTGGTGGCCAGCGGCCCCATGGTCACATCCGGATCGAGCCCGTTACCGAGACGCACCGCCGCGGCTTGCTTGACGACTTCCCCGACCACCTCGTCGTAGAGATCGCCGACCACGATGGCCCGGCTCGTCGCGGTGCAGGCCTGGCCGGTGAGAGCAAAGGCGCCCCGGGCGATGATCTCCCCTGCGCGCACAGGATCCGCGTCGCCGAGCACGATGCACGGATTCTTGCCACCCATTTCCAGCTGCAACCGCTTGTCCGGGCCCGCCAGACGATGGATCAGACAGCCGGTGGGATACGATCCAGTGAAGGTGATCGCTTTGACCTCCGGCGATGTGACCAGTGCCTCGCCCAGGTCGGCGCCGCGGCCTTGAAGCAGTGCGATGGCGCCGGCCGGCACGCCGGCCTCCAGCAGGATCTCGACGAATCTTTGCCCGGTCAGCGGCGCCACCTCCGAGGGCTTGAAGATCACGCCGTTGCCGACCGCCAGCGCTGGGCTGATCTTTCGCGACGGAATAGAGATCGGGAAATTCCAGGGCGTGATGGCAAGGACGACGCCTACCGGCTCGCGGCGCGTATGGACGAGTGAGCCGTCGACCGGAAAGGTCTCCCCCCGGGTCCGCACCGCCTCGCCGGCATAGAGCCTGAGATTGGCCGCGGAGCGCCGCCACTCGGTTGTGGCGGAGGCGATGGTCTTGCCCTCCTCGCGGGTCAGCTCCACAGCGAGATCGCCGGCGCGCTCTTCGATAATGTCTGCGGCACGCTCAAGCACCCGCATGCGGGCCTCCGCACCCGCCGTGGCCCACTCCTGCCGACCGGCCTCGACCGCCGTCACCGCCCTGGCCGCGTCTTCGGCAGCCGAGGCCGGAAAGACGCCGATGCGATCGCTCTGATCGGCCGGATTCCGCCGCTCGAAGGTCGCGCCCTGCGCGGCGGGTATCCACGCGCCCGCTATAAAATTCTGATGCGCGGTCATGCCTTCTTTGCCTGCTCCGGAACCGTGACCTCGCCCGCCCCGGTCGTCTTCATATGCTCGGCCAACGCCTGGATGCCGGCTTCGCAGACGGCGATGTCTTCTTCGCCATTGCCGCCGGAAACGCCGATACCGCCGACGACCTGACCGTCCACATAGATGGGATAGCCTCCCACGAAAACGGTGATGCGCCCGCCATGCTGGGTGAAGATCCCCCACGCCTCTTCACCGGGATAGGTATTGGTAAAGGTGTGCGTAACCCGCCGGTGCGCCGCTGCGGTGAAGGCCTTGTTTTCGGCAATCTGGACGCTTGTGACCTTACCCTTGTCGAGCCGCCTGAGCGCAATCGGATAGCCCGCGTCGTCGGCCACGCAGATGACATGCTTGGCGCCCAACTCGTTGGCTTTTTCCTGCGCACCTTCCAGAACAACCTCGGCATCGGCGAGGCTCAGTACCCGCTTTGTAATCATCGACTAACGATCCCTAATTTGATGGCTTCCAAATCAAAAACACAAATCGTATACTGTATGCAATATTGATTTCTGTCAATGCTCATCGCGGATTTCGAGTGTAGGCCAATAGGGGTTCCCAAATGTCCGTCGAGCGAGGCCGAGGCGCATTTTTTTGAGATGACAGCGATTTATGTATACGATATACCAAAACCGAACGCCAGACTGCTGAAGGGGGCAGATATGTCGACACCCGGGATCGATCTACCGTCGCTGGGGCAAACCGTCGCGCTGAAAGAGAAGGTCTATTCGGCTCTCAGGGACGCCATCACCAAAATGGATATCTACTCCGGCGACGACCCCCCAAAGCTGGACGAACGTTTCCTGGCCGAGACCCTCGGGGTCAGCCGCACCCCCATTCGCGAAGCCCTATCGCGGCTCGAACAGGAGGGGTTGGTAGAGATGATCCCGCGCCGCGGGGCGTTCGTCGTGCGCAAAACCAAAGAGGAGATCCTCGACGTGATCACGGCATGGGCAGCCATTGAGGGCATGGCGGCGCGCCTCGCCGCCGAAAATGCCAGCGCCGAGCAGCTCGGCCAACTGCGCCGCCTGTTCGTAACCTTCACGGGTGACAGGAAGCCGGCGGCCAACATCGACGAATACTCAGATACGAATATCGAATTTCACCAGCTCATCATCTCGCTGAGCGGCAGTGAGTTGCTGCAGAAGCTGGCGGATACGCTGTTTGTTCATATGCGGGCGATCCGCACGAAAACGATCGCCGAGCGCGACCGCGCGAGCCGGTCGATCATCGATCATATGCATATTATCGAGGCGATTGAGAACAAGGACGCGGATCTCGCCGAGCGGCTGGCGCGCGAACACTGCTTCGGCCTTGCCGACCATATCAAAGAATATGCCGACTACCTGAAGTAGTTCCGAACATGTTGCCCGCAAATGAGTTGATCTCCGCCATGGCCGTACTTGCCGTCAGCGGCGCCCTGGCCGGATTTCTGGCCGGGCTGCTCGGCATCGGCGGCGGCATCGTCATGGTGCCTGCGCTGTATTTCACCTTCGGCTTTCTGGAGCAGGCCGAGGGGCACCGCATGCATTTCGCCGTCGCGACCGCGCTTGCCATAATCGTCGTGACCTCGATCGCCTCGTCGCGGGCGCACTATCGCCGTGGCGCCTTCAACGTGTCCGTTTTCAAGACCTGGGCGCCGTGGATCGCCATAGGCTCGATCATCGGTGTCGCGCTCGCGACCAGCCTGTCGAGCCGCGAGCTGACGATTTTCTTTGCCGCGATGGCTTTCGTTATGGGGCTCAAGCTGGTTTTGCCGCTGGACGACAAAACGCTGGGCACCGAGATTCCGGGCGGGCCCGCAGGCAAGCTGATCCCGACCCTGATCGGAGGATTCTCCGCCATGATGGGCATCGGCGGCGCCACCTTCAGCGTGCCGGCCATGACGCTCTATTCCGAGCCCATCCACCGCGCCGTCGGCACCGCCGCGCTGATTGGCCTTGTCATCGCGCTGCCGGCCTCGGGCGGCTATATCTTCGCAGCCGGCGAGATCGCGGATGCGCCCCCCGGCAGCATCGGCTACGTCAATCTCATCGCCTTTGCCGTCGTCGCCCCGGTGTCCTTCCTGGTCGCACCGCTCGGCGCGGCCGCCGCCCACCGGCTCGAACGCCGCAGCCTCAGCGTCGTCTTCGGCATTTTCCTCGTCCTCACCGCCA
>JAKSBY010000134.1 GCA_022360855.1 Sphingomonadales bacterium
CTTATAGCGCCGGGAGGCACCGCGGTAGAAGATGTCCACGCGCACATGGCCGTCTTCCAGGAGTGTGACGCCGGCTGCGGTGAGGAACAGGAACGCGTTGATGTAGAGCAACGATTCCTGGACCATGATCGAGCCGACGCGGAACACGTAGTGGCCGAGCACCAGGCCGAACTGGACGATGACCAGGACGATCACCGCCCATTTGACGGCCGCACCGATCCCGGCATTGATCGCGTCGAGCCGGCCGGCCAGGCGCTCCATCGGCGCGGTCACGCCTTAAGCAGGGCGCGGGCCTCGCGGAAGGCCTGCTCGCCGATCTCGCCCCAGCGCGACGTCGACGTCCGGGCGGCCACGAAACTCTCGTAAACGCGGCCGGTCAATTCATCTTCCGCCGCGGTCTCGGCGAGAACCTCGGCAGCGACGCGGCCGATTTCCGTCAGGATTTCGTCGGAGAACCTGCGAAGCTGCACCCCGTGCTTATCGATCAAGGTGTCGAGCGCGCGCGCGTTCTGGGCATTGAATTCCGCTGTGACGAAATCGGATTCCGCGAGGATGGCGTTCTGGATGATCGCCTGATCGGACTTGGAGAAGCTGTTCCAGACGTCGGTGTTGAAGCCGACTGACGCCGCGGTCCCGGTCTCGTGAAAGCCCGGGTAGTAATAGTATTTAGCGATCTCGTGGAAGCCGAAGGAGAGGTCGTTCCAGGGCCCGACCCATTCGGTGGCGTCGATATTGCCCTGGCTGAGCGCGAGGAAGATCTCACCGCCGGCCTTGGTCACCGGCGTCGCGCCGAGGCGCTTGATCACTTCGCCGCCGAGCCCAGGGATGCGCATGCGCAGGCCCTTGAAGTCCTCCAGCGAGGTGATCTCCGAGCGGAACCAGCCGCCCATCTGAACGCCCGTATTGCCGAGCAGGAAGGGCTTGATATTGAAGCCGCCGGCGAGCTCGTCCCATAATTCCTGGCCGCCCATGTGGTAGACCCAGGCCGCGAGCTCGGACGCGGTCATCCCGAACGGCACCGAGGCGAAGAAGTTGAACGCCTTGGATTTGCCCTGCCAGTAATACTCGGCGCCGTTATAGATCTCGGCCTTACCCTGGCTGACCGCATCGAAGGCGCCGAAAGGCGGCACCAGCTCGCCGCCGGCATAGACCTTGATGCGGATGGCGCCGTCGGTAGCCTCGCTGATCCGCTTGGCCAGCCGCTCGGCGCTCACTCCAAGCCCGGGAAAGTTCTTCGGCCAGGTCGTGACCATCTTGAGATTCTTGGCTCGGCGCTTAGCCACGGCGGGCGCGGCCGCAGATGTGTCGCTCTGACCATCGCAGGCCGCAACCAGTGCCGCGGCCGAGGCGGCGCCTGCTGCCTTCAGGAATCCGCGCCGATTTTTCTCGGTCTCAGGCATGATACTGGCCGCTCCTCCCTCATTTCAGACACACCAATCTACAGGCGCGCAAGGGAGGCAGCAACAGCGGGAGTGGCGGTGGGAGGTGCCGCTACTTGTCGGGATCGAAGCGGTACCAGCCTTCGGGGCCGAGCCGCTCGAGCGGGCGGAAGCGGGTCTTGTAGGCCATCTTCGCCGAGTTTGCGATCCAATAGCCGAGATAAACATGCTGCAATCCGGCTTCGGCGGTGCGCCGGATGTGATCGAGGATCACATAGGTGCCGAGGCTCCTGCGGTCTGTTGCCGGATCGAAGAAGCTGTAGATCATCGACAGCCCGTCGGACATCAGGTCGGTCAGCGCGGCGGCGATCAAGCGGCCAGGGCGGGTCGACGTCGGGTCGCGGCTGGTTTCGCGATACTCGATGATGCGCGTGGTGACCGGGCTGTTCTC
>JAKSBY010000558.1 GCA_022360855.1 Sphingomonadales bacterium
CGGCAAGACACTTTCGATCTTGCGCCATTGCGCGGCGCTCAACTCGTAACGCTTTGGCATGATAAACCCCCAGAACAAAATCTGGAGGCCTATGAATCACACATCACACCAAAAATGAATCCTGAATGTCGATTGAACCTAGAGGACGCAAGATCGACGCTCGTAAATTCACTCCGCAAAAGAGTCGCCGACGCATTGATAATAACGGACCTTCGAAACACCATATGGCATAATCAGCGACGCAAGGTCGAACGAGCGCAATGGGCTGCAATGCCACGTCCGTGAATATTAAAGATCGGCGTTGCGCCAAACAGCTTGATGACCGCCACATAAATTGCGTCCCGGAAGAAAGCCAAACCGGACGGCGAAATCGTGAAATAGACGTATGTGGGTCTGAAGACCAGAAGTTGTTTGGATAGACAGACAGCAAGCCAAAAGGCGTAACCCAGTTTGCGAAGTGTTAACCTTCTGAAGTCTTCGATGCTTCGGGCAAACCGAATAGGCAGAACCCGGGAATCCAGCTGATCCTTTAGCACCCATAGATCCATGACGTGCGCACTCACCACTGCCGCTCCATGCGCTGGCGGCGGGAACTGGACGAAATAGAGCAATCGCTTTTTCATGACTGCGAACGCAGTGCGAAGTGAATGGCATCCCGGAGTCCTGATGCGGCGGCGTCAAAGGTCAGGCTTTCTGCCGACCTACGGGCCGCGCCGGAAAACCGACCCCAATCATCCCGACGGTCAAGCAGCGCCTCAGCCGCTGACGTCCAGACCGCAGGATCAAGCTCAAGTATTCGGCCATTGATCCTGTCTTGAACCAAATCGCCGGCAACGCCGGCGAAGCGCGACACGGAGACTGGGGTGCCAGCGGCACAGGCTTCATTCGCAACCACGCCCCAGGTATCCCCAAGCGTTGGAAATGCCAGGATCTTCGCGCTGGCGTAGTATTCGGGCAACGTCTCTTGGTCAACGAATCCCGCGAACTCAGCGGTCAAACCAGGGTGGCGCATGGCGGCCCGAAAATCTTCCTCAAGTGGACCCGAACCCAGGACCAGGGCGCGGCAAGACCCCCGCCTGTCGGCCAGCCGGCAGCAGATCTCGGCAAAAAAAAGCGGCATCTTTCGCTCGACAAAACGCCCGGAAAACATCACGTCGTAGGGTCGCTCGTCAAACGGCAAGACCGAAAACCGTTCGGTCGCCACCGTCAGGCAGCTCCGAAACAACGCTTCTTCAGGCACGCCGTAACTGCGGAAGTAGTCGAGGGTTTGCAGACCCGCGCCGACGCAGGCCGCGGAACGACGGTGGACGATCCGTCGGGCCACCCGGTGGGCCAGTCCGAGATTTTTTTCCGAGATGATTGTCGCGTCGGAGAAGGCTATGTGCGGGCGTCCGTGCATTCTAGCCCAGAAAAACGCCCTCAGCATCGGCGGGCTGAACCCGCCCGTGATGACGACGTCCGCGGCCTCTTCGCTCAGCAGTCTGCCCACGCCACGCGAGAAGTGGATCGGCGTCTCCCCCAGCCCAAGCATGCGCCCCTGCAAAAAGCGTCGCGGATAGTCACCGAGCGAAAATTTCCATTCCCGCTGGGGCTCCCGAACGGTGCAGTAGACCACAACCAAATCAACGTCCAACCGCGCAAGCCGCTCGTACACAGGTTCGCGGTAAGGCGCCGGGCTGTTGGTCAACAAAATAGCCTTCGGCTTAGGAGTCAAGACAGGACATCCTGATAGAATTCGTCATGCAAGGCGCCAAATTTCGCGGCCGAGAAAGACCGCTCGGCGTGTGCCTTGCCGGCTCGACCGATCCGCGTTCGCAGTTCCTGGTCGTTGGCAAGCCGCTCCATGGTGTCGGCCCATTTCGCCGGATCGTGCGGGTCCACAAACAACGCGGAGTCGTTGTGCCGTGCCAGCTCTGGAAGTCCCCCTGCATTCGCCAGAATACATGGCAGCTCGGCGAGCATTGCCTCGACGACGCTGATGCCAAATCCCTCCCGATGCGCTGGATGCAGATAGACATCCGCCGCCGCCAGGTAACTACCGACGTCAGCCTGATATCCCAGTAGACGTACGCAATCCGCTAGGCCTTTCTGCCGGATGGACTCGGCGAGTTCGGCGCGTAGCGGGCCGTCGCCAACAATATCCACTATAAACGGCAGGTTTCGGCGATGCAGGATGGCGGCGGCCTTGACCAGGATGTTCATATTCTTGTGGCTGTTGAGCCCACCGACACTGATGAAGTAACAGCCGGTTTCGTTGGGTCGCGCCACCGAAGCTTCACGCATGCGAGCAGCCGTGCCATTATGGATCACGCAACCTCGGCCCGTCAATCGGGGATACGCCGATTCCTGGCTGCGTCGCACGGCGCCGGTTACGAATAAGTAGTCCCGCATGCGGGACAGAGCGCCGGTTACGGCAAAACGCTCCATCGCTGGAAGCTCCTGCGCCAGTCCAACAAACGCCGCCACGGCCCTGACTCTCGGGCGGGCAAGGACCGCTAGGGCGCAATAGATATACCCCCGGTTAAAATAGCCTTGAACGATGTCGACTTTCTCAGCTTTGATTAACTGCAAAAGTGATTTCACAATCGAAAAGAAACCGGTAGCGCTGGGCACATGCACCGGGACTCCCTTCGATTCAAAGACTTGCCGCACCTGCGAGAATTCGGCGGATGTCAGGGGGCGGGAATAGCAAAATATGTGATGATGCAATTCCGAATGCGCCGCGAGATCGAGGATCTTGCGCGGCGTGCCGCCGACAAGCGATATCGTGTGCAATAGGTGAAGAACCTTCGGGGGGGTTTTATTAGTCATTGTGGCGATCGGCGACCCGGCACCGTCCATACGGCCAATAGCTGGGGTACAGCATCAGAAAAATCGCGAGACAGGCCGGCACGATGCCATGGATATATGTCATCACAGACCACGTAAGACCAATACCGAGATACGAGGCCAAAAAGACGCCCATCATTCGCGCGATCGGCTCAGAACTGCGGAAAACCCCCCGGTAGGCCAGAAGGATATAAGCAGCGGTAAATGCAAAGACGCCGACAAGCCCGAACCGTATCGCGAGATCCAGGTAACCTGCATCAACCACGCCAAGCGTTTGCTCAAAACGGTTTGCGGCGCGTTCTGCGATTATCGCGCCCATCGGGGAGCTCTCGTCGATAAACCCATAGCCGAATACGGGCTCCTGTAGAATCAGGCTGATGCGCAATGCGGAGATGTTCAGCCGAGAGCCAATCGCACCCTCCAATTGAGTCAACTCCCGGATCGGTCCGACCAATGAATCGACGATTGGCCCCAATCCGATCACAGTCAGCAATGCGACACCCGCAACAACGCCGCCTCCGGTTTGCAACAGGCGCTCACGTACCGAGCCGAAGAGGAACCAGTAGCCGAAGAGGACCGCAAGTGTGACCAGGAAGACCGAGCGATGCGGCTGGATGGCAAGTCCGACGGTCAAGACCAGCAGCCCGGCCCAGCGTGCGGGTGTCGCGTTTTCTGTAGTTCTAACCAACTGAAAGAGAAACGCCAGGGCGATTACCGACGCAAACTTTAAATGCAGCCCGCCGTCTTCGCCCACCGGCTCATATGCCGGAGGAAAGAAACCCGTCAGCGCGAACAGGATCAGCCACCCGATCATGAGATACGAGTATAGAATAAGAAAGCCAATAATCTGCCTAAAATCAAGTCGGTCGCGCATCAAAACCAGATAGCCCAGCAGCGTATACGCCAGAAGATCTTTGCCATCGGTCAGCGCCGACACGAAGCCCGAATTGCCCTGAAAAACCGGATAGGCAGTGCCAAAAAGAAAGAAGCCCAAAAAAAGATAAATCTGCCAAGGCAAATAGCCGCCTTTTGGACGCAAGCCATTGACTACCAGAATGACGGCCATTGCGGCGCTGAAAAGAAAAATGACGTTCTCTACGGAAAGACCCGGGAGCGATGCCATATCGAATAGGCCAAGAAAGCCGGAGTAAACCAAGAAATAGGCGAGCAATGTGGTGTTGGGCGCCCTTTCGAGGAAAACCACCAATGCAAGGATTACAACGATGAGTACGGCTGCAACCAACATCCAGAACTTTTTCCGTTCACATTTCAGAAGCTTCTGTCGGGTGTGCTCGATCCCCAAGGAAATCGTTGCAGAGGGCCGGCTGTCGAGTTAATCCCGCGCCTCTTACCATCTGGTTGACTTCCAAACCAACCTTCGTTTCGTTGCAATGACCAAATTCGGCGGCGGACCACTTTTGATCCTTCGGACAACCGCATTCGATGCGCAATTCGGCATCAATGACCGCTGCTCTTGGGCATCTATATGAGGTATGGAGACCGCCGGCAAGTACGCCGCCTGTCCCCATGCCCAGCCCAAGATAAGGTTATGACTAAACTGCCTGACCGAGCCGCTGCGGCCACTGCCCAATATTTCTCTGGATGGCTAAATCTTTGAGCATTGAAAACGTCACCACACGCGCTGAGCAGGCCTACCGCGATTTGGACGCCTATTGCCGTAGAGAGGAGTACCACGGCTGGGATCCTTACTATGGCCTAAATAGCAGGGTGTTTCGTGCGCTCGGTCTACACAGAAGCGCCATTCTTCGGCTCTATTGGAGCCAAGCTCTCAAACGGCTCCCCATAAACCTCCGAACGCTGGTGGGAGTTGAGAAGGGCCTGAACCCGAAGGGCGTCGCGTTGATCATTACCGCCTATTTCCAGGAGTATCTGCGCGGCCCCGAGCCGTCATTGGCTGAAGACATCGAGCGGCTTGGCGACCTGCCGGTCTCCCCGGCAACGCCGGGATATTCGGGCGCTTGTTGGGGCTATAATTTTGACTGGCAGAGCCGAATTTTCTTTCAGCCGGCGTATACGTCGCATCCTCTTTCGCCGCCCGAGCCGTGATGGATGCCTACGAGTGACCGGGGCGGAGCGCTTTTTGGCCGCTGCGTTGAGTACGACCGAGTTCATCAAGAACGATCTCAACCGGACCGAGACGGATCACGGCCCGATCCTCTCCTATTCTCCTTTGGATAACTCCAGTACTTACAACGCCTCTCTTTCTGGCCCTTCGGATTGCCCGCGCCGCAGTGGCGTGTCAACGGAACAACGGCTCATGGATCTATGGCGAAGCAAAGGTGCAGAACTGGATCGACTGCTACCATACCGGATATAATATTCAACCTGGACGCAATCCAAGCAGCCACAGCCGACCAGAAACTCGCCGCTGCGGTCGAACGGGGATTTGACTACTACGTGACCAGTTTCTTTGAGGCCGACGGAACAATGAAGTACTACGACAATCGTGCTTATCCCATCGATATTCACAGCACCATGCCCCCATCAACCACGTGAACGCCGGGAAGTCGGAGCCCACCGCAATAGGCTCTCTGGTCACTGTTTCTGGGCAGCAGATTAATATCGTAGTGGGCGCCAAGCCTCGCAAGGAGGTTATTAAATGCGTCGGTCTTGGCCTCCAGATAATGGGCCGTTCAGTTCTCGGCGGTGCAGGTAGATCGCTTCCTTCGTACCTGGATAAAACGACAGTCGATCGCGACGCGATTGCCAATTCAGAACGGACGATTGGCCGGCCCAAGGTTTCAAACATGCCGGGAGAATGATCCGGCTTGCAAACAGAAACGCCCGTCAGCTTGCCAAATCCTGATGAACTCTTCGAAAAAGAGCACATGTGGCGCGTTCGCCATATCGATCCATATTCGCATGCCGATTGCTCCGGCGGGATTGTTGCCGTCTTACGTTGGGTGTCAGGCCTTCATGCTCGAACCCACAGGCGACTTCGCGATGTCGGTAGGACGGGCGGACCCTAACGACGGCGCCGGTCTAGATCAAGACCACCCGTAGCGCCGAAGCTGCAATGGCGGAGAGGAAGGATTCCGAACTCAAATCCGTCACCTCCTAAGTCATTATAATGTATGATCTACTCCAAGAGCACTCGCATACCAGCACCTATTCTGTATGGCAGACGCAATCGTCACGTCCAACTCAATACAATGATCGTTTGCTACTAAAGCAACCGCTCGAGCGGCGCCCGCATCCTCTGCCGGGCGAGCCACAAGAGGCCGGCGACGAGCGCGGACAGGAAACCGAGCGGTCCGGCAGTCCCGATCAACGCCTGCCCGAGCGTCCGGTCCTGGAACGCAAACTGCTTGATCGCGTCATAGTCGGCGAGCGAGATCCGTTGCTTGGCGACGACCGCGGGGCCGATCCTGGCATGGAGATCTTGAAGGGCGTCGCGCGCCTGATCCTGAAACATCATCGCGCGGGTCACATCGCCGCCGGCAATGGCGGTCAAGGCGCGATCGGCAATCATCGGCGGTGACAAATATTGCAGCGCGCCGACGAGCCGGGTGCGGTCGGCCCGCGAGGCATTGAAGGCGTCGAGCACCGGGGTGGTGCGCCGGCCCGCTTCCCGATTCGCCAGGAAGGTGCTGCGGTAATAGCCGGGAACGGCATCATCGCTGACGGTCATTTCAGGATGGTCGGCAAGGAAGCCGGCCGTCAGTTTGGCGGTCTCGCGGATAGCGGCGACCTCGCCCTCGCGCATCTCGGACAGAAAGGCGAGCCGTGACGGCGGCGGATAGAGCCCCTCCGCGAGCGCGCCGCCGATCGCCGGCACGGCGAAGACGAACACGGCCCAGGCGGCGAAAAGCGATGCGGCGACCGCTTCGGCCGCCTTCAGAAGCGCGCCGGCCAGCGCGATCAACCCAAACCAGAACAGGCCATAGACAAGGGCCACGGCGAGCCAGGCGCCGAAGGCGAGAAGCCGCGGACCCATGGCAGCGCCGGGCGGGGCGACCACGGCGGCGAGGAGGGCAGCGATCGCGAAAGCCGCCCACAGAGCCGCGTTGCGGATGATCAGCCGCTCCCAGACGGCCATGCGCACATGGCCCGCTTGCGCTGCGACAAGGCGCGCCCGGCCCCGCGCACGATCGCCGGCAAGGACGTCGAAAGACACCGCGATCATGATCAGCGGCATCAGTGCGACCACAAGAAAGGTGATGTCGAGGCCGCCGAGGCTCGCAGGCGTCGGGTTTTCGAACTCATATTCGGCGAAAAGGTCGGCAGGGTTCGCCCAGCCGCTGATCGTCGTCGTCGTCGGATGAAGATTGGACCCCGCGGCGGCGAAATCGCCCAGCGGCGCGGGCGGCAGCACGGCGGGCAGGAGGATGCTCATCGGCCGCGCGGCGTAGGGACTCGGAGCCTCGCCCGTCCGTTCGATCTCGGCGAGTGCCGTACGCCATTCGTCGAGCGCCGCTGTGCCTTCGGTCTGAAAAGCGTCCTGAGCGGCGATGGTGCGTGTCACCGCCCCTTTGCCCGCGACCGCTGCGGCAAGCACCAGGGCCGCCAGCGCCAGAGCCGCAACGAGGCCCGAGGGGGCAAAGAGGAAGAGACGCCGCTCGAGCGCCAATGTGGGAGACGAGATCATGCGGCAATCCCTTTCTGCGCGCGATTGAGGGCAAAGGCAGCGAAGGCAATGCCGCCGCCGGCATAAAGCAGCAGCACCAGCGCACTGAGTGCATAATGGGACAGGACGGACGCGAAGCGGGGCGGCGTGTAGGTGAAATCATCGATCTGACGCCACAGCGTCGCGTCGGCCGTGTAGCCGTACCCCGCCTCGCCGGCATTGAACATGAGATCATCATTGAGCTGCTTGATCATGATGCGCCGATGGGCTTCGGCGGCGCCCGCAAAGGCACGCTGATGGTGCCGGTCGGCCCCCGCAAGACCCGCGGAGAGCGTCTCCAGCGCCAACACGGGCGACAGGATCGAGGCCGCCATGATGACATTTTCCTGGCGCCCATGAATGGCGTCGAGACGGGCGTAGAAGGCCTCGAACTGCGGGTGGGCCCGCTCCTCGCTCTGTTGGAGGCTGTAGGCACCATAGTTGATGGGTAGATCCTCGACCTTGTCGACGCCATATTGGGCGAGAATCTCTCTTTCCATCTTTTCCTGATAGGCCGTGTCCCGACGGAGCGCGCTCGACGCCTCCCTCAGTTGCTTGGAGAGCTCGGCCGCCTCGGGTGTCGGATGCAGCGTCACCGCGAGGCTCGCGGAAAGGCGCGGCAGCAGAACGAAGCTGACGGCCCAGATGGCGACCAGGGCGATCAGGGCTGTGCGCTTTTCGCGGCACAGCGCCGAGACGCCCAGTGCGATCCCGCCCACCGCGACAAAGTAAAGTCCATAGGCGACCAGCAGTCCTCCGCTCCGCAAGGCCAAGTCGGGCAGTACCGGACCGCCACTCGACCTGGCAAGGGGGAGGCCGGGGATCAGTGCTGGCACCACGATCGCCGCCGTGGCGAGGCCGGCCCCGGCGAGCTTGCCGGCAAGGAGGGTTGGCGGCGCGATACCGCCTGCGGCCATCTGCCGGAGCGTGCCCTGTTCGCGCTCGCCTGCAATCGCCGAGAACAGGATCAGGAAGAGAAACAAGGGTGCCGCAAACTGCAGGATCCAGGCGGGCGAGAGATCGCCGAACCGGCCGGCATCCCCCAGATCCTCAGCGCGCCGGAACACCGCCGGGTTCTGATAGTGCGCCTCCATCCACAGCGCCAAGCCGGCATAGTCGGTGACACCGGGGTCGAAGGCGGCAAGCTGCGGCACCGGCTTGAAGGCATAGCGGGCGAAATGCGCCGCCGAATGCGGGTTACGCGCGCCTTGGCCGTCCCACACTTCGCGGTCGATGGCTTCGGCTGCCGCACGCTCGCGATCAAAGGTGGCGAGCCGCTGCACCGACAGCGCCGTGGCCCCTGCGATCAGCGCCAGCATGGCGACAGCGAGGCCGACGAAAGTCCCGTTGCGCAGACACAGGCGCAGCTCGTTGAGGGCGATGGCGGCGATCATGCGGCCGCTCCCCGAGGGTGGTCGGTGGCAAGAGCGACGTGTCCTGCACTGTCTGCACCGTCATGCATATGGTCAAGATAAATCCGTTCGATCTCCGCCGCGTCGAGGGCCGCGGCGTCGAGCGTGTCGACGAGACGGCCGGCCTTCATGATGCCGATGCGCGTGCCGATCTCTTTCGCCCGGAACACGTCATGTGTCGCCATGAGGATGGCCCGGCCCTCCTCCTTCAGCCCGCCCAAAAGCGCGCACAAGCTGTTGGCAGCCGCCGGATCGAGCCCGGAGAGCGGCTCGTCGAGCAGCAACGCACGCGCCTCCTTCGCGAGCGCAATCGCCACCCCGACCTTCTGGCGCATGCCTTTGGAATAGGATGCGGTGCGTCGCTCGGCGGCGGTCTTGTCGAGACCTGCTCGCTCGAGAATGCCGAGGAGCTCGGCAGCCGACTTCTGCATGCTGGCGAGACGGAGAAAATAGTCGAGATTCTCCAGCCCGGTAAGCTGCGGATAAAGTGCCACCTGTTCCGGGATATAGGCGAGCTGCCGCTTTGTCTCGATCGGATGGGTCGCGACCTCGACGCCGTCCACATAGGCGGCCCCACCGCTCGGCTCCAGAAAGCCCAGGAAGAGGTTGATCGTCGTCGTTTTGCCGGCACCGTTGGCGCCGAGAAGACAGACAATTTCGCCCGGATCGACGCGCAGATTGAGGGCATCGAGCGCGGTCAGCGACCCGAAGCTTTTGGTCAAGTTCCTGGCTTCCAGCATGTGCACCCTACTCCGTTGTGCCGATCACGAGATCGTCTCGCTGGTCAAATAGTAAGATATGCAGATAAGCCCCAACCCATCGGCCCAAGCGATACCGCGCGGTCTGGCTCCTTGTTCAACGCAAAGATGTTATGTTATATTATATCATATGTCGAGAATGGATATCGCATCGACAAAGATCAGGAGATGCCGGCGTGGCTGACCGCAATGAACGTCCCGGCACATTTCGAATCCCCAAGAATGCCCGGCGCGTTCTCGATATCTTGCGGGATGCTGGTAAACCCCTAACCGCCTATGAGGTGCTGGATCGGCTGCGCCCGCTCGGCGTGACCGGGCCGCCTACGGTGTATCGCGCATTGGATCGGCTGGTCAAAAGCGGGCTCGTCCATCGCCTTGAGACGCTGAATGCGTTCGTGCCATGCGATCGCGAAGGGAACCACGCACCGTCCGCGATGGTAATCTGCACCGATTGTCACGACGTTATTGAGATGCAGAATGATGCCGTCCCGGGACACCTCTATAGCTGGGCGGAGGCCAAGGACTTCTCCGTCACATCGCTGACGATCGAGATCCTTGGTCAGTGCGGCCGGTGCAAGGCCGGACGCAACACAGCGGCCGAAGGGGGATAACCCCTCGGCAGGGCTTTACTTCGAGCGAATTCTTCCCAAACTCTGCTTCAAGCCAAAGGAAACCGCTTCAAATGACACAGGGCCAGAAGCCAGCAGTCGCAGCTGGCGCGATTATTTTGTTTTTCTTTTCCGGCGCTGCAGCCCTTGTCTACGAAGTGCTCTGGATGAAGGAGCTCTCGCTGCTTTTCGGCAATAGCGCTCAAGCCGCCGCCGCGACGCTTGCAGCCTTCTTCGCCGGAATAGCCGCCGGTAACGCCTATTGGGGAAGGCGTTCGGCTGAGATCGCACGGCCTTTGCGCGCCTACGGTCTGCTCGAACTTGGCGTCGCTGCGAGCGCGGTTTTCTATTTCGGCGTCCTGCGCGCCTATGACAGCATCTATGGTGCCTTGTTCGGCCTTTTTGAGGGCACTCCAGTGTCCTTTATGCTGATTAAATTTCTTTTGTCGTTTCTTCTGTTCTTTCCCTCGGCATTTTTCATGGGCGGCACTTTGCCGATCATGGCGCAGTTTTTGGTGCGTCAAAAAGAGACTCTTGGGCGGCGCGCCTCGGCGCTTTATGCGATCAACACGTTTGGCGCAGCAAGCGGCGCTTTCGCCGCCGGGTTTATTCTGCCTCAAGCGCTGGGATTTAAAACGTCCTATCTCGCTGCGATGGCCGCGACACTGTTCGTCGCGGCGGCGGCGTTTCTGCTGAGCCGGCAGGAGGCGGCTACGGCGCCGCAGTCGGTGCACGGCCATAGTAGTGAGGCGCCGCGAGACCGGAAGGAATTCGCGGGCCTGGATGCGCTCAAATCAACCGCCTTTTCGCAACAGACGATGGCGGCGGTCGCCGGCCTTTCGGGGTTTGCGGCGCTCGGATTGCAGGTGCTTTGGATAAGGATGTTCGCGCAGGTCCTTCATAATTCCGTATATACCTATGCCGCAATCCTCTCGGTTTTTCTTTTGGCGCTTGCGTTAGGCGGCGCGATTGCCCGCGAGGCGGCGCGCCGTCAGCTCAATCCACACTGGTTCATGCCGCTTCTGTTGACAGCGAGCGGTTTGTGCGTCGCGGCCTCGCCGGTTCTTTTTCATAGCCTTACCGGCGGCGGCGCCTATATCGGCGGCGACGCGGCCTTCGTCGGTTACATGGTCCGCGTTGTCCTCATCGTCGCGGTGGCTGTCGGCCTGCCCGCGACAATTCTGGGCGTTCTCCTGCCCTATCTGTTCAAGGTCGCCGAAACCGGACCGCGCGGTCCGGGTGAAACCGTCGGGACCCTCGTAACGATCAACACGCTCGCCGCCATTATCGGCTCCGTCGCCGCCGGTTTTCTGCTGCTTGGCTGGCTTGGGCTTTGGCCAAGCCTGCAATTGATGGCCGCGCTCTATCTTGCCGCCGCGCTCTGGCTTGTCGGCGGGGGATTTCCGAAGACGCGCCTCGCCCGCGCAGCGCCGATCATCGGCGTGCTCGTATTGGTTACCGTTCTCGACACAAACCGCCTGCCACTGGTGCGCATCGATCCCATCGAGAAGAAAGAAACGCTTCTCAAAGTTTGGGAAGGTGCCGATGGCACCGTCGCGGTGGTGCGGCGAAACGGCCATCTCAGGACCAAACTGAATAATTGGTACACGCTGGGCAGCACCGGCGACATGACGACTCAGCAGGTGCAAACGCACTTGCCGATGCTGCTTCATAAAAACCCGAAACGCGTTTTCTATCTCGGCCTCGGCACCGGAATTACCGCGGGCGCCGCACTTGACTATCCCGTCGAAAAAGTCGTGGTCGCAGAAATCGCCCCGACGGTAATCAAAGCGTCGCGCGAATTTTTCGGCGAATTCACAAACGGACTCTATGACGACCCGCGCCTCTCCGTTCTTGGAGAGGATGGACGGAATGTTCTGCGCGGCGCAAGACAAGACTTCGACCTCATCATCAGCGATCTTTTCATTCCTTGGAAAGCCGGCACCGGCACGCTTTACACAATCGACCACTACGAAACGTCGAAGCAAAGATTGCGTCCGGGAGGGCTCTACGCACAATGGGTCCCGCTGTATCAGGTGACACAGGACGAGTTCGCCAGCATCGCCCTTTCAATGCTTCAAGTCTTTCCGAGCGTGACGTTGTGGCGCGGGAATTTCTGGGCGGAGAGGCCTGTCGTTGCGCTGATTGGCCATCGTGATGCGTCGCCCCTTGACGTTGACGCGCCGTTGATGCGCGCTTCGCGGCAGGCTCTGGCGGAACACCGGAGCGGTAAGGGCGATACGGTGCCGCTCATCGCGCATTATGCCGGAAGCATGAACGTGAAGGACCCTGTCTTCGCGAATGCCGAGGTCAATACCGACAATCGGCCGATCATCGAATATCGCGCGCCGATAAACCACCGTCTGGAGAAAGCCGGGCGCGCCAAATGGTTCGTAGGGGAACAGATGCTTGAATTTATGGCGGATCGGGCGGACCGCGCCGCCCTTGCTTCCGACGCTTATCTTTCTCGCCTTGATCCCGTGTGGCGCAACGCAGTTCAAGCGGGATACTACTTTCATGCATTCAGGGCGCTACAGAAGTGGGAAGATGAAGACGCGCCGATCGCTGAGAAAGCCTATCGCGATTTACTGCAGAGAACGGCGATTGAAATTGGGCGCCCCGACTCTCCGCGTCCAAGCAGGTCTCCAGGCTGACCGCTTTTGCGCGCCAGACCTCACGCCCGCAACCGGAGGCGGCGATTGGCGAGATGACCGCTGGCGAGGGCGCCAACCCCCAGCACGGTCAGCGGGATTTCGGTGGCTTCGGGCAGCCAGGGCAGGACGGCGACCGCCATCAGGGTGAGACCGAGAGCGCCCAAGACGCCGGGCCGGCGACAGCCATGGCAGCGCAGGCCGCGCCAGAAGGCGGTGATACTGATCGGCAGGGCCGCGCTGATGAGGAGGATATGGATCCACTCACTGCCCAAGACCGATCCGACCAGCGAGGGCACTGCAATCACCAAGACGGGCAGAAGAAGACAGTGGATCAGGCACAAGCTGGAAAGGCCGATCCCGATCGCGTCCAGTCTATCCTTCATGGTCGGCTCCCCTGATTGACCCTCGAAACACGACGTTATAATGTATCATTCTTGAGATGCAATGCCGCAGGCCGATCATAGGCCCAGGGATCAGGACGTGTTCGACCTAAATTGGCCCAAATCTCTGGTACAACGCTCCAACACTGCTCGATGGCGGAGCGCTATGATGGTTGCCCTATCCCTGTGCTTTCCGGCGGCGGTCCATGCTCATGCGGACGCGGGGGAGCGTCGCCAACACGATGCGCATGTTCATGATGTCGCGCATCTAAGCCTGATCAGCGACGGCGCCCGTCTACGATTGGAGCTCCAGGGTGCGGCCGCAGGCTTTGTCGGCTTCGAGCATGCGCCGCAAAGCGACGACGAGAGCCGCGCCGTCGCCGCCCTCAAGGACCGGTTGCGGGCGGTCGACAGCCTGTTTCAGATCGATGCGGAAGCCCGCTGTTCACTGGACGAGATCGCGATCGACATGTCCGGCCTCGAGCACCATGCCGAGCACCCATACCATGACGACGACCACCATCAGACATTCCACGAAGGGGGCCATGCCGACATCGAAGCCCAGTATGATTTCACCTGCCGCTCGATCGATGCGCTCGAGACTGTCGCTGTGACCCTGTTCGACCACTTTCCGGGATTCGAGACGGTCGAAGCGGTCTATCTCCTCGACGACCGGCAATCGGCCCAGACCCTACGCCCGGGCAGGGCCGTCCTGCGGCTGCGTTGAGCCGGCCATGACGCAGCCTGCCTCCGCCGTCCGGCTGCGCGATGTGACCTTCAGGTGGAAACGCGGCCCTCGCGCTCTCGACATCGCGATGCTGGACATCGCTGCCGGCGAACGGGTCTTTGTGCATGGGCCAAGCGGGTGCGGGAAAAGCACCCTGTTGGCGCTGGTGGCCGGTGTGCTCAGCCCGACGACCGGCGACATGCAGGTGTTGGGGCAATCCCTATCGGGCATGACATCAGGCGGGAGGGACCGTTTTCGAGCCGAGCATCTGGGCGTGATCTTCCAGACCTTCAATCTGCTGCCCTTCCTCTCGATCACCGACAATGTCCGGCTGGGCTACGACTTCTCCCACCAGCGCCGGGCTCGGGTGACCGCCGCCCAGGGCGGTGCCGAGGGCGCCATCGCGCGGCTGCTCGCCCAGCTTGGCCTGGCGCCCGACATGCGCGGACGGGCGGTGAGCGCATTGAGCATTGGCCAGCAGCAGCGGGTGGCGGTCGCCCGCGCGCTGATCGGCGGTCCCGATCTGGTCATCGCCGACGAACCCACCTCGGCGCTCGACGCCGGCGCCCGCGACCGCTTCCTCGATCTCCTGCTGGGTGAGTGCGATGCCGCCGGCAGCACCTTGCTGTTCGTCAGCCATGATCTCGGTTTAGCCGAGCATTTCGACCGATCGATCGACCTGGCACAGCTCAATCACGCCAGCGCGCGCGACGAGGACATGGCATGCATGTAGCGGCAACGTTGCTCAAGCTGGCGACCCGCAGCCTCTTGAACCGGCGGATGACAGCGGCGCTGACGGTCTTCGCCATCGCCATGAGCATGACGCTTTTTCTCGGCGTCGAAAACTTGCGCAAGAGCGCGCGAGAGAGTTTCGAGACAACGCTCTCCGGCGCCGACCTTCTCGTGGGCGCCCGCAGCGGAGAGGTCAATCTGCTGCTCTACGCCGTATTCCGCCTCGGCAATCCGACCGCCAATCTGGACTGGAAAAGCTATCAGGCCATCGCCAACCGACCGGAGGTCGCCTGGACGATTCCGATCTCACTGGGCGATTCGGTGCGCGGTTTTCGGGTGATCGGCACGACCCAAGCCTATTTCGACCATTATCGCTACGGCAACCGGCGTCCACTGAGCTTCGCACAAGGCGCCCCCTTCGACGAGGTATTCGACGCCGTTCTGGGCGCGCAGGCGGCCAGGGACTTAGGGCTCTCCGTCGGCGATCCGATCATCCTCTCCCACGGCATCGGTGGGACCAGCTTCGTCCACCATGATGACGAGCCCTTCCGGGTCAGCGGGATTTTGGACGCCACCGGCACGCCCGTCGACCGCGCCGTCCATGTCAGCCTGGCGGGCCTCGACGCGGTTCATCGGCCGGCATCGGCCCAATCGGCCGAAGAACGCGACAGCAGCGGCGCTTTCGAACCCGAGGCCATTACCGCCTTCCTCGTCGGCATGCACTCGCGCATTCTGACGCTCAGGCTGCAACGGCAGATCAACACCTATCGTGGCGAGGCGCTGTCGGCGGTCATTCCCGGCGTCGCGCTGGCGCAGCTCTGGCAGGTCGTGGGCGCCGTCGAGGTGGTGCTCGGCGTCATCGCCGGTTTCGTCGTCGTCACCGGTTTGCTCGGCATGCTCACCAGCATCCTGACCAGCCTCAACGAGCGGCGGCGGGAGATGGCGCTGCTCCGCGCCGTAGGCGCGCGGCCGCCGGCAATTTTCTGCCTGCTGGTCATGGAAGCGGGGCTCTTGGCGGGCTTTGGTTCGCTGATCGGGATGGCCTTGGTCTATGTGGGCTTCTTTGCGGCGGCGCCCTGGGTGCAATCGACTTATGGAATTCTGATCGCGCCGACAGGGCCGGGGCTGCATGACCTCGGGATCGCCGGCGTGGTTCTGCTGCTGGCGCTGGCCTTGGGCGCGATCCCGGCCTGGGCCGCCTACCGGCGGTCCTTGGCCGACGGCCTGTCGGTGCAACTCTGAGCAAAAGGGAGAAAAAGGCGTGCGGGTGATTTTAAGTGTTTTGACGATTCTGATGGCGGCGATGACAGCGCGCGCGGACGACGCGCCCTATCGCACTTTGACCTGGGACGATCTCATGCCGGCCGGCGAATGGGAGCGTATCAATCAGCAGATGCATGACTTTTTCGAAGGACAGGCGGGTGGTATGATCATCGAAGGCGGCGCGCTGGATGTGGCGCGTCAGTTCGGCACCTATAACGTGGTCACCGAGCTCAACGACCAGAAGGTCCGCCTGCCCGGCTTCGTTCTTCCCTTCGAATACGCCGCGGGCAAAAAAGTGTCGGAATTCCTGCTGGTCCCCTATTTCGGCGCCTGCCTGCACACCCCTCCGCCGCCGCCGAACCAGATCGTTTACGTCATAACAGCCGAACCCATCGCCGTCGAAAGCCTGTGGCAGCCCATCTGGGCGCACGGCAGCCTGGTCACGCAGAGACATCTGAACGGCTTGGGCGACGCCGCCTACACACTGCAACTGGAACAATGGGAGCCCTATCAGTGGGAGGACTGAGCATTTAGTCCTGAGCAATTGCAGCCGGAAACACCGCAGGACCTCCGCAGCCGGAGTGGCGGGACAAAGGCGGCGTCAATGGCTTCGCTGTATAGGGTGGCGGAGAGGAAGGATTCCGAACTCAAATCCGTCATCTTCTAAGACACTGTAATATAATGCCTATTCCAGGAGCGCTCTCATACTGGCATCTATTTTGTATGGCAATTTGTATGGCACAGCCGCCCTGGCAAACCGCTCTCACAGCCTCTGCCGGGGCGGGGCATCACCACATAACCGACCGTGTCGGCAACAGATCTTTCCGTTTTTCGATTTCGCATTAAGGGTATTTTCGGATCGCGTGGGTTTGATAGGGGCCTGTGCGCACCCGCCAAACACGCAGATTCCTAACGGTCATCGTGTGTGGCACCGGCGGCTCCAGCTCGGCACTTTTGTCAAAACCACCTCCTATATAGAGAAAGAGACGAGCGAGCCGGCCGAAGTGAGACAACCGATTTGTGAAATTTCTCAATGCTCCAAGGAAAGCCTACAAGTCGAACATCTCCCAGCAGACTGGGCTGAAATTTCCTCCAAACGCTTCAACCACGAGGCGGTCGTTGCCCTCAACTTGTGCCGTAAATGTCATCGATTCGAAAATGACTATGTCCGCAGGCACCATTACTTTGGAGAGGATAGAGAGTTCGTCGTTTGGGCCGAGCGGACCGACTTCAAATTCGGGCCGCGCACCATAACCGGGATAATGAAACGAGGCATGATGGCCCCTGGTGGTTGAGACCATTAATTGCGGCGGGGCTCCCGCGCCGAAGTTGACAACTTGAAGCGCACGATCCACCCGCAGGGAAGCGTCCTCAAGCCTCGCGCTCCGATAGCCCGAGCCGGCCCCGTGCATCCAACCGCGGGATGATATCTTAATCCAGTGGCCGGCCGATTGAGGTCGTATTACCGTCCTGAATGTGCCTCTTACAGCGGTCCGACGGCTACCCGTTCCATCAGTTGCGATCCAATTGAAGGCGGATGGGTGTACAGTTCCCCCAAACGATCTTGAATCAAGGCCGAGCGATAGAAGATGAAGCTTACCCCAGGAAGGATATTGGTCAGCCGGCCACCAGTCAGCATGGTCTTCAGGATGTCCATGATAAAGCGACTCCTGAAATGTACTTTCATGGGCGCATCCTTGGTCTCTCACGGTTTGCTTGCTGTGTCGTAGGAGAGCCGAATTATGTGATATCTCCTGTGCACGAAGGATTTCCTTGGCCGTTAGCGGCTCAAACTTTTCGCGATTTTCCATCCAGGATTGAACCATTCGCACTTCCAGGTCCACGCTCTCGGGTACCCCGTCGAGGGATTCGAGGTCGCATATGGAACTCTGAATTTCTTCGATGAGAAAATCCGGTGCTTTGGCGCCCGTTGCAAGATGCCTGTCCAACCGAAACTTGGACCGCCAAAACTTCTCAATGGATTTTGATGAGGCTGGATCTAAGTCGGCGGAATTGTGGATCGGTTTGCTCTTCATGATTCACCCATTCAAATTGTTGTCAGTTTGGTCTGAGAGTCGCTGCCCGAAGCGCATAGCCGCTAAGATGAGATACGAGCTATTTGACCCTTGGCCGGGCCAACCGACTTCCGAGGCCGGCGCTACTTGGGAGTGCTTAATGTCGCACTGGCAACTCGGCTCACGTGAATTGCGCCGGCTCCGGCGGCAATGAGTCGATATCGCCGCGGACAAGTCCGAAGTCGTCCGGAATGTCGAAGGTCCGTCGGCTGGGAACAAAGACCCAAGTGCGCACACACCAGCGTATTACACTGATGAAACATCGGGCCTGGCAGTGGAAGTAAGGCAGGAACCTCGCTGGAAGAATGCCGCGACTGCCTTGCGTGAAAAAGCAGAAGTATGGCCAGCAGCGGTAGTAACAATGCTGCAACCGAGTGGTAATGCACCAATAGCCGTACCAGAATGTGCGGGGATCGATGCCGCCCGGCAGCACACCAATGTCTGGAATGTCCTCAAGCTCGAAGCGTGAAAAATCGGTTACGATGCCTGTCTCAGGATCCCGCAGAGAATCGATCATCCTGATTTTCAAGTCGATCGAGAATGGAATTGGGCGATCGACTTCGATAGATAACCCAAGCCGTGCATCTCCGGAACGGCGCGGCTTCTCGAAGGCTTCGGAGAGGTCTAGGCGAAAAGTAAAATCGAACGGTGCTCCCCCGACCACACCGGCGGACCCCCCAAACAATCGCCTGCCATCCATGGCAAGCCCGTCGACGGCGTAGCCTGACTCCTCGACGAAGACTTCTGGGCGGCTTTGTGCAAAATCTTTAGCCTTACCACCCAGCGCCGCGAGTTTCTGAGTGACCTGGTCTCTAGACTCTTCAATCCGAGATAGTGGAAATGGCTCAAGCCCTTGAACCGATTCGCGACCTGAACAATCGCACTGCGTCATAACGGCGTTCTCCTGATTTGCGTTGTCGAAATCCGACGCACAAACCCCTAGCCAAGCCCGGCGCTTGGCGTCTTGAAGGAAACCCAAAGAAAATCCAAAATTTTCCTGACGGTTGCTATGATTCGCAGAATTTCGCGTAATCTTTGGAATCATCCGAGGAGCGCAGGGCAGCGCAATCGAAGGTCGCGTCGAAGGCGATGGGGGAACAAACCAACAGACATTGGCTAGCGAATGGATTCCGACTGGATGACATTTCGGTGTTTCCGGCGCGCTCCGAGGTGCGAGGACCGTCGGGAACCGAGCATGTCGAGCCACGGGTTATCGAGCTCGCGATCGCACTTGCCGAACGTGCCGGTGAGGTCGTGTCGCGCGACGAACTCATAGACCGGGTATGGGGAGGTGCGGCTGGAGCGGATCAATCGCTCAGCACTACCCTCAGCCGCCTGCGCCGCGCGCTGAACGACAGTCCCACCGAATCCCGGTTCATCCAGACCGTGCCCAAAAGGGGCTATCGTCTGATCGTTGCGCCTGAACCGCTCGCAGCGCTCAAGACGGAATCCGACCTGCTTTCCCCGGGCAGACCCCAAAAAGCGCGCGCCAGACGCTGGCTTCCGACGGCGCTCGGACTGTTGGGAATCGCCGCCATCATCGCTTTTGGCGTGCTTTCTATCACTGGCCCGGACGATCCGGCCCGTCATGATGCCGCCCTCGAAAGAGTCTTTACACCGCCGCCCAATTCCATCGCGGTGCTTCCCTTTCGTAGTACGGGATTGGCGGATGACGAGAGGTATCTCGGTGAAGAGCTGGCCGAAGAGATTCTGAATCGCCTGGCCGAAGGCGCCGCGCTGCAGGTGGTGACTCGTTCGTCGTCGTTCAGCCTCGATACCAGGACCCTGGAGCCCGACGATATCGGCCAGCGCCTTAACGCCGCCTATATTCTGAAGGGAGACCTGCGCAGCGAAATGGGGCCACTGCGATTGACTTTGGAGCTTGTAACAGCCGCCGACGGTTATCGCGCCTGGGGTAATGTCGTGATCCTGGACGGGGACAACCTTCAAAGGATAGACGATGAGGTCGCTGCCGCAGTAAAGTCCGTGATGCTGGGAGCGGAGTTCGCCACAACACCGACCGTGTCCCTCCCCGACCCGCCGGCTAATGTCTTCAATATGGCCGCCTTCGAGGCCTACCTCACCGGCCGCCACAACTACCGCTACCAGCGGCGAGACCCGGCTAATCCTTGGAAAGCCTTCTACAACTTCTCCCGTGCGGTCGCGCTCGACCCCGACTTCGCAGCCGCCTGGGGGTCGCTTGGCGAAAGCTACCTGGTTCTGGGCCGCCAACCTCCGAAAGAGCTGAAATCTCTCGACGAGATCTACGATTTCGTTAGCACCGCGGTAGCACCATTGAGCTGGCAGGACCGCGGTGTTAAAGCTCATGAGGCGATCATCCGCAGCCTCACCTTGGACCCCGATTCCCCGGAAGGGCTGTCGGCTCTTGGGGTCTACTACCAATTTTTCCAAGACAATCCGCAGGCCGCAGCCGCGGCATATCGGCAAGTCATCCAGATCAATCCGAGCTACGCAGAGGTTTACGCGCGGCTCAAATCTGTTCTCATGGTGACCGGGCCGGCGCTGGAGATGTTCGAAACAGCGCGGCGCGCCTACAAAGTCGATTCGGCTGTTCCCGGCGCTCTCCTGGTGGGCGCTTTCGCCGAGGCCACTTGGGGCCGTCCGGACCAAGCGGAGGCAATGCTCCGTCGCCTGATCGCGCTCGGCAATGACGATGCAGGCTATGCGGCCCTGACCGAGTTTTATTATCAGCAGGGCCGCATGCCGCTGGCGATCGAGTGGGGCCGGAAGGCGCTCGAGGACGGAAGACGCGGCTGGTATGCTCATCTGTTGCTGGTGTTGGCGCATCTTCATTTGGGCGATCTTGCCGCTGCCGAAAAGGACGCCGGCGACAGGTTCGACTATCTGGTCGCGCTGGCCCGTGGCGAGACAGACCGCGCATTGGAATTGATCAGCAAGGACCGCGATGATGGCGCATGGCCGCTGTTGTTCGAGCCCTTCAGAGCAACGATCGAGTTTTATGCCGGCGCCAACGAGAAGGCGCTCGCCCGGTTTGAGGCGATAGGGACGGGCAAGATGAAGGAAGGCCTGCGAGACCAGCGGCTGCTGACCGAAAATTTTCAAGCCGTTGGCATTGCCATCGCCCACTACGCGCATTTGCGGCAGTTGGCCGATCCGAAGCGACCGAACGACGAGCTGCTCGATGAATGCGAAAAATGGGCAAAGGAGTATGCACAGGTCAACGCAAACAACGCGCAGGGCTTGCTTCTCGGAGGATCCTGCGCGCTAGGCCGCGGTGATCAAGATGCCGCGATGATTGCGTTTGAGAAGGCGTATGAGGACGGTTGGCGCGAACTCTGGCATATTCAAACAAATCCACTATTCCAGCCGCTCAGAAACCGCCGGGACTTCCAGCAACTGGTGGCAAGAATCGAAGGCGACTTGGCCAGGCAGCTTACGCAAGTGGCGGCGGCACCGGATTCCGGACCGTCGGAGTGACCTCTAGCCGGTCACGACAAGCCGCAGGAAGAAGCGGCGCCCAAGCGTGTCATAGGTAGACGGATCCGTGTTGGCGAAGCGTGCCTCGTCACCCAGAAGCGGCGGGTCGTTGTCGAGCAGGTTTTGGACCCCGAAGTGGGCCGAAAAACGGTCGCCGTGGCGATAGACCAGTGTCAGATCAACGTAGTGCTCAGCACCGACCTTGGGCACGGTCGTAGGAATTTCCAAGACTGTGCGGGAATTGGTCATGCCGGAGATCCAACGCCAGCGAACCGATGCGGTGAAGGGGCCGCTATCGTAGGTGAGACGGTTCGTCATCGTCGCTCGCGGCAATGCGCCGAACGTGGTGAAGGTCCCGCAGAAGGGGCCGAAAAATCCGGCGCAGTCGGTGAACGGCACCAGAGGCGTGGTTTGGGAACCGTTGGTCAAATAGTAGCTGGCATTCACCGACAGACTGAGTTGGGCGGCGCTTTCGACCAGCGCAAACTGATCGGCGTCCGCCTGCAAGACGAGTTGCCAATCGAAGCCCTCGACTTTGCCGAAGGCGACATTCTCGAAGACGAATCGTGCCTCCGAGATGTCGCCCGACGGACCGCGGCTGAAGGATTGGCAAAAGGGGCTGTCGATATTGCCCGCCAAAAAGCACAGCGCCACGCCATCAGTGGGCGCCAGCAGGTCGACCGCATTGTCGAGGCGAATGACGAAGTAATCGAAAGTCAACGACGCGCCATGAAGAGATGACGGACGGTAGACCACGCCGGCAGTGATCGAACGCGCCTGCTCGGGCTCCAAATCGGGACGCGAAACCAGCAAGATATCAGTAGGAAAAAAATCAGCCTCGAATATCCCTATCTGGTCAGCCGGCACGCCTTGGTCGATGCAGAGACTGGCAACGCCACTGCCGACCGGGTCTCGCGACGCGCTGCAGGGGTCGACCTGAAGTCCGAAGTCATTGTCGGTGAAAAAGAAAGACGTGCCCTGAAACGCCTCGCCCACGCCCGGAGCACGGACCGCTCGCTGATAGCTTGCGCGAATCCGCATGTCGCTATGCGGCTGCCATTCGCTGCCGAGTTTCCATGTCCATACGGAACCGCTGGTGTTGTAGTCGGAAATTCGTACTCCCCCCTCAAGACCGACATAGCCGGCACCGCGTCGGTCGGCCACAAGTGGAATACGCGCTTCGCCGAAGATCTCCTTGACCGTGATGACGCCAAACGACGTGACATCGGCGTTCCGCCCCAGGGCTTCACCAGTCAGAATCGCGTTATCGGGGAAGAGCCCCGCAGCATTGCGGCGCCATTCGGCACCGAGGACGACATCGAGCGATCCGGCGGGAAGATCGTAGACGGTGCCGTTAAGGGTGCCGGAAGCAACCTGCTGCTCGTGGCGTTCCGTGTTAACGATCGGGTCGAGCCGGATGAAGTTCGCGGCAGCGTCGCTTACATTGCCTGCGCCGAACGGATTGACCGGCACGCAGCCACCGGATGGATCGGCGCAGGCGCCAGTAGCCGGATCGACGAGCAGGGCCTGAAGATATCGGCTGGTGGATCCTTCATTGGTTATGATCTGATCATTCTCCGTGCGCGAATAGGAATAATGGGTTTCCCAGCTCCACCGGCTTCCGATCTGTCCGTCGAAGGCGGCCATCACACGGAAGAAGTCGCGCTTGTTTTTGATCTCGCGATCTCCGAGTTCATCCAGTCGGCGCAGGAAGAACAATCCGGCCAAGCCGTCATTGTCCGGGTCGAATTGTCCTGCGAGAAGGTCTCGAAATTCAGGCGTCAAGTCTGCCCAATCGGTGTTGACGGTTACGAACTCGCGGGCCGGCGCAGAACCCAGCGGACGCTGCGGCTCGGTTCGCACAAAGCTAAACTCGAGGACCGCACGAAGTTCATCCAACAAATCAAAATGGCTGAATCCACTTAGCGCGAACCGCTCCATACCCGTTCGAAGCGGCTGCTCAGCGGCGAAATTAAAGAGATCATCGGGATTGAGAAACAGGCGGGGGACCCCGTCCGGCTCAAAGGTCACTGTTCCGAATGTGCTGTCAATTTCGGCGCCTGGAAAGATGATGTGGCCGTCGGGCGTGGTGACGCTGCCGTCCAAGATCAGTTCGCCCGCGGCAAAGTCTTCTTCAAGCGGGACGCGAGAAAAGGCTCGATCGCCTTGGAAGATGATTGTTCGGCGGTGGTAGTTTCCGAACACCGCGATATGCCCGCGTTCACCTGCAAAATCGGTTCCGTAGGTGAGTCCCACGTCATAGGTCTCGCCGTCGCCCTCATCGGTGATGTCAAATTGGAATGTGGCTTCGACGCCCGAGAAGTCGTCATTGAGAATGAAATTGACTGCACCGGCGACCGCGTCCGAACCGTAGACGGCACTGGCGCCACCGGTGATCACTTCGATCCGCTCGATCAGCGATGGCGGGATGGCATTTAGATCGACGGAGCCGAAAATGCCGCTTGCAGCATACCGCCTGCCGCTCAGCATCACGAGAGTGCGAAAATCTCCGAGCCCCCGCAGATTTATGCGGGCTGTACCGTCATCAATGGGATTTTTGGCGCTGAATCCGCCGTCGACCTGCGGCAGTGTGTTGAGCAAGTCATCCAGATTGGTGATGCCCGAAAGAACGATCTGCGCTTCATCCAGGGTCGTGATGGGACTAAGCGAAAAGAGATCCGGCCTGGGAATCCGGCTACCCGTGACGATGATCTGATTTAGAGTGCGGTTGGTCCGGTCATCATCTTTGGCCGATTGCGCGCTATCGATCCCGCCGGCGCCAACAACGCCTGCCAAGATTGCCAGCCTGAACGCAATTGCATTCACGGACCTGCCCCCACAGAGTCCCAATGCCACATCGGAACGAAACACGGAATTTTCGCCGTGCCAAATGGCGACCCCAACGGGACGTTCGCCTAGACCAGACAACACGCAAAGAGATCGTCTGCTCAGCCCAACATACGCCTTAACCGTGTAGAGTCAAAATGCCGCTCAACCAAACCGGCCGATCCTTAATGGCGCTTGAGCGGTCGCGCCGTTGGATGAATCGGTTTTCTTATCCTGACAAGGCGTTTGGATTTTGGGTCCCGTGGTCGCTGAGTATCTTGCCGGAAAGGTTCGAATCTCAAGAGAAACGACTTAAGCCATTGATATTATTATGTATTTTTTGGAGTGGCGGAGAGGAAGGGATTCGAACCCTCGATGGGCTATTAACCCATACTCCCTTAGCAGGGGAGCGCCTTCGACCACTCGGCCACCTCTCCGGGGCCGTCAATAACGCAGGATTCCTGCGCTTTCAACCGATTTTAAGGTCTCGGCCGGATAAACCGATTCGGTAGGTATTGGTAGAACAGAGCAGGTACAGGTAGACGCAGTTGGGCGTTTTCTGGGACATCGGCCGTTTATTCGATGGATGGAAAGAATACAAAGGGACGGAAATGTCGCGTGGGGGGCGGGGAGGTTGCGCGGGACCGCGCTAGGAGGTGGGAATGGGAGGTCGTGACCCGGGGTCGATCACCCTGAAGGCGATCAGCCTGGGGCAAAATTGGTAGGACCGAACGGTCCAGGCCCTGGTGGGAGCGAGGACGCGGCCGGCGGCGACGTCCTCCCAGGAATAGAACCTGACTTCAAACGATACGCAACTGAACTCGTCTAGGTCGACCACAGCTGAGCGGCCGCCACGACGAGAGCCGTGGGGATGGCATAGATGATCGCCGGGCTGTAGAACCCGTAGTTCGCTAAGGCCAAACGCCAGGATCGGGGGAATGCGCCCAGGGAGGATTTGGCCCTACCGGTGATCCTCAGGTATTCCTCCGCCTGCGCGACCTCCCGGAAGAACCACCGCGTGACCGTGCCGAACCAGACACCCAAGGCGGCCGTGGCGATCGGGCCCAGCCGCCACAGGGAAATGGCCAAAAGGACCGTCGACACGGTATAGAAGGCCGCCTCGACCTTAACGTGGTTCCAATGAAACATCGCCTTCTCCCATTTTGGTTTCGGCGCCTTCCAGCCAGCGCCGGAGCGCCGCCTTGTCGGCGTTGCAGCGCGACAGGAGCTCAACGGCGTTCAGATATGCGTCGACCAGATCACCGGTTGTCCGGCCGTCGAATTCGATGGATCCGCAGTCCCGCGCCAGTTGAGCCGGCGGCAGGACGTATTCAGTCCGGGGCGGGCTCGGCGGTGCCGGAGGCGCCGGAGGCGGCTCGACAATCGTGGGCGAGCAGGCAGCCGCGCAAAGCGTCAGGAATAGGCTGGCTGAGATAGTCGTCAACGGTTTGGTTGTCACGTCGAAGCTCCTGAATCGAGGATCTGAGTTCGCTGTTTTCCCGGGTGATCCGCTCACGGGCTTCCTGTATCTCGCCGAGCAGCGCCTCGGTATCTTTGCGCTTTTCCTCGGCGGCCTCGTAGGCGGACTCCCACTGCCTGGCGGTGTCGGAATAGCCCTCGGCGGCCGCCATCCACTGCGCGGTCGATTGCTTCCAGCCGCCGAGATCCTCGAGCGCCCGGTCGCGGGCCGCCTCGGCCCGGCCCAACTGCCAGTACATCGCGCCGACGGCGACCGCCGAGACGACACCGATCGCTATCGCGATTTTTCCGCCGATCATCGCTTGGTCCTCACATTGGTCAGGTAGGAGTACGCCTTCGGCCCAAGCTCGCAGAACGCGATAAGCGCCAGGATCAGGAACGAGTTGTCGGTGATCAGCGACGCCTGGTCGGGCCTGAAGGCGATCACGTACTGCATCCACACCACAGTCTCGACGGAGAGGATCCGGCCCATGAGTTCAAACCTGCGCGTGAACTTAAAGGCATTCGGATCCCTTCCGCCGCCGGGAACATCGCTCATGTCAGAGACGCATGTCAGAGACGCATGTCAGAGACGCATGTCAGAGACGAAGGCCCGCCCGGGCCACGATCTCGTTACGCGACGGATTGGCCATGACCTCGCCGTCACCGAAACGGCCGTAGTCGGTCCGGCGGTACTCCGCCCCGAGAAAAAGCCATCGGGTCGGTGACCATTCAAGGCCGCCGCCGTAGACCAATCCCGTCTCGGTGCTTTTCAGGACCGCACCGGGATCCTCGAAGCTGAACTCGGTAAAGCTGACGCCGAGCCGGCCGTAGGCCAGCACCGTTCCATTCGCGAGCGCATAGCCGAGACGGGCCGACCCGCCATAGGTCAGATCGGCGCCGAAATCCGCATCGCCGAGCGCCGATACCGGTCCGTTGAACGTGGCGTCCGCCTGCACCCCGAGCGACAGATTCCCGACGGCCAGGTCGTAGCCCACGAACAGGCCGGGCGTGATGCTGTCGGCCGACAGATTGAGCGACAGATCCCCGTCGCCGATCGACAGATTGTCGTCGGAGTATCCGGCCAGAACGCCGGCCGACAGCCCGCCGAAACGGTTCTCGGCCTGCGCGGGCACAACGAATAGTGCGGCCATAAGGACCGCGAGTAGATACTTCATGGTAGTTCTCCTGGAATGCGGAAGCCGGTCGGAGCCTTCGGGCTCCGACCGCTCCCTGGGAAGCGCGGCCGGCGGGCCGCACGGTTATTCAGTTTTTCACTTCGTCCCGACGGACGAGAAGCAACGCGCCGATACCGAAATGCACGATTGCGTCGTCGATCGGCACCCATTCGACATTGTGTTTAGATGAATCGACGAAGTGGACTTCATGTGTGAGTTTCCGCCCTATGTCTCCGATGGGCTCCCAAAAGCGGCGCACGCCATCGATCAGAGCGAAATGATTGTTTGGGAGTTTCTTGCCGTCAGCCGACAGGCCGCCCGTTGCCGAGAACGGTATCCGCATTTCGACCAATGCCAGGTATCCCGCCCGGAGCCACGCGTCCAATCGGTAAAAGTAATCTTCCCAATTGAACATATTGCCAAAGCAGTAGCTGAAGTTCTCTAGGTCTGGAAGCGGCAGCGGAAGATCTATGCGCCAATCGATCGGCAGCTCCCATTCGAACCGTGCGGTGTCGAGCGCTTCCTGCATACCAGGCCAAGTGTTGTTAGTGGCGACGCCGCCGCCGACCGTCTCAGCATCAAATATATGCCATACCTCTTCCGCCGAGCGGCCGTGCTCGGGCACGAGGAAATCAAGTGCGCTCTTCAGCGCGCAGGCAAAACAGTCCCCACCTGGATTGCGGGCGGGCGAAGGCTGACTCGTGCGCCTGACACCGGCCAGGAAAACGTCCATCACCCGAAGACCCGGAAAAACGCCTGACGCATCCAGAAGACATCGCCCCCGTTGATCTGCAGGTCGAACGTCCACTCGCCATCGTCCTTCGCGCCGTGAAGGCACATCCGATGGGTGTTCGAGCCCGCGCCGTGCGGCTCGGGCTGCGACAACTGGCCGATACAGAACGAATGTTGACCCGCGACCGTCTTGAAAATGCAGTCTTGGTACGGACACCAGGCTGGGCGCTTGTGCTTGAAGACATCGTCCATCAGACGCCGTGCCGATCGAGCGCGTCCAGGAAGTCCTGCGGCGTGGCCCGGCCCTTCGACGTGTTCCAATGACGCTTGTAGTAGTAGGCGAGGTCTTCCCGTGTACTCGGAAGCCTCTCGGGCTGCCTGTAGTATTGAAGCCTGGCGGTCGCCGTGGCGTATCTCGCGTTGTAGAGATTTTCCGGGTCGTGCTCTTCCAACCCGACCTCGCCATAGACCTCGAGAGACTGTCTCCACTCGCGCCGGTACGCCAACCAGTTGGTCCACAAATCGTCGAGCGTGTCCGGCTCCATCTGGTAGAGGCCCATGGCGGGGCCGCCATCTTGGTGGATGTACCGGAGACCTCCGGACTCGTGCAGCGCGGTTCCCAGCAGCAGCGTCGTCGCCGCCTCGGAACAGAGTTCGAGCTCCCGGAGGACGGGAACGATGATCTTGTCCCGGAAGATAACGGCGGGGTCGGTCACTACATCTTCTCCACAATGATCGTTCCGATAAGGCCCAACAGCGCGATGATGACAGCGCCGGCCGTGCTGAGCAGTATCTTGTAGAAACCGCCGATCCCACGATCGACGCGATCGTGAAGCTTCGAGAAGGACTCCTTGGTCTCGGTCCGCTGCGTCTCGACCGCGGACTTCACATCCTTCAGCCGCGTGTCGATGGCCTGGTATCGTTCGCCGCAGTTGGCCTTGTGTTGCTCGATCTCCGCGAGCGCCTGTTGCGCCATGGTCCTTGCCTCGTCGGTCATACGTTCCCCATTCAGATCTGTGCGGTGAGTTCCAGCCGCACGGAAAAATGCGCCGCCCGGTTGGCCAGCCTGGGAAGCCGCGTCGCCTTCAGGGAGCCGAAATAGAGCTGGTTCTCCAGATAGGCCGCAGCGTTCGACGGCCGGCGGACGAGCAGCTGCGCGTCGGCACCGTGCTCCATGAGGAGGTCCTCGATCATGACCTCGCGCTCCTCCTCGGTGAGGAAGTCCACCGGCAACCGCATCACCGTGTGCCGCCCGCGGGCCTCGGGCACGATCGCGTGACCGTCCGTCACATGCAGGATCGTATTGTCCTGAACGCCCCATTCCCTGGGGATCCCGGGATTTCGGCTCGGCCGCCAAGCCTTGGCGAGCACCAGGCGGCCGAAGCGGAAGAACCCATCGGGGTTCGCCGCGTCGGTCAGCGAGACCCGATACCACGTGTGGCTCACCGGCGCGGCGAGGTCGATCAGCCCCTTGCGGTACCCGGTCTTCGCCAGGCTCGGGCTCGCCCGCAGATTCGCGCTCGCGATCACGCCGGCGCCGGCGAGACCCCCCTGCGTCGCCGCGCCACGCAGATCGAACGTGCCGGCCGCGGTGCCGTTGTTGGCCACGACCCCCACCACGTCCACTTCGGTCACGGCCGCGAACTCCACGTCGATCGTCACGGCCGTGAGGTTGTTGGACTTCCAGATCACGCCGATCTGATCATGGACGAGGTTGTCGTCGGGAAATCCCGTGGCGGCCTGCGAGGCAGCGACCGACACTACGGCGTGCGGCCGCGCGAACCAGAAGCTCATGGGCTGGCGTCCTCGGGCCTGAACACCTCGACGGTGGCGAAGTCCGAGCCCTCACGCCCGGAGATCCCCGTCACGATCACGTCTTTCCCGGCCGCGAAATCGAAATCCGGATGCACGATCGTGATCGTGTCGCCCTGCTTGAAGGTCACGTCCTCCCAGGGGATTTCCACCGCGTGGGTGTTCAATACGCCGGAGAACAGGTCGAGGACAGCCTGCGCTTCGGCCGTGGCCGGCGACTCGGCCTGGAACAGGCCGGGGATCTCCCGCTCGCCAGGCTCGGCCAGCCGCGTCTTCACCGACGCGTCCTCGGCCGGCGTGCCCCACCGCACCCCCTTGGTGACGAATTCGACGGTCGCTTGTGAGGCCGGCATGATCTAGGCTCTTCCCTGCGCGCCCTGCGGCGCGACCAAAAGCTGAACTTTCATCGAATATTTCCCCTGGCGTCGTCGATCGCCGCTTGCGACAGGCCGAGGAGTTCCCGCCAGCGCCACTCGTAAAGCCGATCGTTTTCGTCGCCGTCTATGAACCATTCCGCCCGGCGGCGATACCACAGCGTATGACAGCCGTTGCAGGCGAACCGCATGTCCGCCAGGCTTGTCCGCCGGCTTTCGTCGGGCCGACCGTCCCGTCCCGGCGGCACGAGGTCCGGTAGCCCGCGAACATCCACCAGCGCCCATAGAGGGTCGCTCCGGCCGCAAGCGCATTGAGCGCGGACACGGCCGGCGGTGTTGAGCCGCGCCGGCACGTAGAGCGCCGGATCGATATCGCCTTTGCGCAGCGACTGAATGCGGTCTTCCAGGCTGAAGGGCCGTTGTTCGCCTGGCGTCATCACTCCCCCCCCTTCAGTTCCCAATTGATCGCCGTGACCGTCGAAGGGGTCGCGTCGACCGTGCTCGGCGCCGTGGCCTTGTCGTATTTCACGCTGTCGAAGGCGGTGATCGAGCCGCCGGGGAACGCGCTCTCCACATCGATCCCGAACTCGTTGCCGCCATGGGTGGTCAGGCCCGACACGGTGACCGTCTTGGTCTCGTTCAGCCGCGCCGTGGTCGCACCGCCTGTGCCGCCAGAGACCCCCTTTGTGCCGCGCTGCACCCAGCCGGAGCCGCCATTGGTCCATATCGAGACCACGACCGAGCCCGGCAGCCAGCCAAACGGCGGGTTTTCGGCTTCGAGTTCATTCGTTACCGAAACGTCGAATTGGAAAGTATAGTTGTCGTCGACCGCCTGGTTCGCGTCGGACTTGTTCATCTGCCAATCGGGGCCGGTGCCGTGGCCCGACGTGCCCCCGGTCTCGGTCACGCTCGTCGGCGTGCCGGTCTTCTCGCTCAACCGCAGGCTGGCGGTAAAGCCCGACGGCGAGATGTCCAAAGCCTGAAAGTTGTGCCAGAGGTCGCCGGAAAGGCTGGCACTGGTCAGCAGCCCGCCGGGATTGAACTTCACGACCGGCAGATCCTCATTCGGCCAGGCCGGCGAGAAGGTGATCGCGTCGCCGTCCCGCGCCATGCCGCTCAACAGGCCCCGCGTCAGTTGCCGCGAATTCCCGTCGCCCGGATCGATGACCACGCCGATTTTCAGCGTTCTCTCGTCTGTCTTGATAGCGCCGAGGGCGCGGTCCGCCCCATCGTGGATCGTCGCGGCCGCGACCCCGTCGACAAGTGTGGTGTCCGCCGAGGTGTTGTCCGCGGTCACGTCCGCCCGGCCCGAACCGGTCGGCCCGCCCCAACCCGCGTTGCCCGAAAGCGTCGCGTCCAAACCGCTCGGCCCGCTGTCGGCCGCGGTCAGGCCCGTCCCCTCGTCGAACCGATAGAGGGCGAGCAGGCCGGTCTCGCCGCCGGTAAGGTCTTCGTGGCGGAGCGCCACGAACTGCGCGGCCGTCCGCTCGGTCGACCAGAATCGGACGTCCTGCACCGCGCCGTCCAAGGGCAGCAAGCCGGCGGGTGAAATACCGATTCTCACCGGCTCCGCGTTGTTGAAGTTCCCCTGGTCGGTCAGCCCCGCCGACCCGAGCACCTCGTCGACGTAGAACTTCCACACCCCGCCGGCGCTGCAACTCACCGCGATCTTGTGCCACCGGCCCAGTACTATAAGCGATTCCGAGTGCAGAATCTGATTGAACGTCGTGCCGTTGCCGAGGCGCAGGGCGAATTTGCGATCGGCTTCGCGGGCAAGTATTTCCCAGCCGGTGTCCGGCGACGCGCCTACGTCCATCTTCGATATGACGGAGGCCGTCGAGTCGGCGACCAGGGAATTGATCTTGACCTCGAATTCTAGGCTCCAGGCTTCGCCCACCGTTCGGTCGAAGATTGAATTATTGACAATCTCGACGGACTGCGGCGTCGAGCCCGGAAAACTCACCGACGTCCGCGCCGAACGGCGGATATCGTGTTCATCCGGACCGTCCACGATCGCCAGCTCGTCGCGGCTCTGTTGCCGCCAGGCGACCCCGTAGGCGCATTTGACCCGCCACAGCGGCACACCCGTGTTGACCCGGCGCAGATCCTTCATGCGGTCCTGCGTGATCGTCTCGACCGACGTCCCGAGGCCGAAGCGGACGATCCGCAACTTGCCGGCCCGGGTCACGGTCAGGTAGCCGCGCACCGGCCGCAGGAGCTGCGCGACCGCGTTCGCCACCGTGATCGGCGTCGAGGCGTAGAAATCGATCGCCGCGCCCTGCGCCGCGTTGAAGGCCGTGAAACTCGGAAGGTCGAGGTCGCTGTCGGTCAAGGTGGTCCGGTCGGTGATCATGCGGCGGATCACGTCCGCTGTCGTCTCCACGAATCCCGACCCCGAGTCGTCTCCCTCCACATCCCAGGTCACGGTCCCCGCCGGCGTCGCGCCGAGCGCCACATAACTGCCCGTGGCGGTGAGCGCGCGGGCGAACTGGCCGGGGGGGATCGAGGCGGCGTTCGCCAGCGCCTTCAGGGCCGCGAAGCTCGCTTCGTCCTGCCCCGAATAGGTGATGTCCACCCCCTTGTCGCGGCCAACGAGCACGTTCTGGATCCGGCCGGAGGCCAACTGGATGATCAGGAGCGCGCGATCGACCCACTTGCCCTCTATGTTGCGCGGCCGGCCCCAGGGGTCGGGCTTGACCTCGCCCTTGAGGTCGGTCCCGCCCTCGGCCTCGCCGGTGCCCGCATAGGTGGCGGTCTGCAGGGGCACGTCCAGAGCCTCGGTCAAATCGCCGAGCGCCAGGATGAGCTCGGCCCGCGTGGCCGTGAAGTCCCGCACCCGGGCGGTCTGTACGAGCTGGAAATCCCCATAGGCCAGATTGCCCTGACGGTCCGCGACCCCGCGCCTGACCGTGACCGTGTGGCCGATCCACTCGTAGGAGGCCAGCGGCATCTGCCGCCTGTCCCCCAGGAGGATCGTCACCGTTCCCAGCTGAGGCAGCGCGCTGGGCAGCACCTCCAGGGTCGCGGGGTTGAAGATCCTCACCGAGCGGTTCAACCCGCCTTTGAGATAGGGCTCGTAGTTCTCCCCGTTGAAATCCACATGATGCGGATGCGAACTCAGGCGGACATTGACGTTCTGGCTCGATCCCGGGTCCCAGGCGGTCCCCTCCAGCAGGAAAACTCTTGCGCTCATCGCCTAGAGGATCGCGAACTGATTGCGCGAGGTGAAGTTCACCGGCCCGCCGCCGCCGCGGAACGCCACCCCGAGATTGCGGATTTCCTCGCGGATCTGCGTCAGCATGTCGAGCTGGTCGGTCATGATCTCCGCCTGCATCTGCCCCACCTCCGCCATCACGTCGGCCACCGGCTCGGGCGCCGCCGGTGAGGCGCCGATTCCGAGCGCGCCGGGATCCAGGAAGGGCGAGAGCGCGGCCCGCGTCGCCTCCACCACATCGAAGAACGCCGTCGAGGACGCGTTCAGCTGCCGTTCGATATCCAGCCGGTCGCGCGCGGCCGCCGCCAGATCCTCCACCGCGTCGAGATCCCCGCCCTGCGCCCGGCCGAGTAGGTCCTGGAACCGCCCCTCGGCCGTGCGGCGCTGTTGCGCGAGCGAGAACGGCGAGGAGGGGCCGACGTCGAGATCGTCCAGAAGAGCCCGGATCCCGCCGAGCGAGCGCTCGGTGAATTGCTCGATCAGCTCCTCGCGCTGCAGTAGGTACAGCCGCTCGGCGTCCACGGTCGAGAGCCCGAACTCGTTGAGCTGGCCGATCCGATCGCGGTTCGCCCGCTCCAGCTCCTCGAAGGCGAAGGCGATCGGATCCTCGATCTGCCTGATCGCGTCCTCGATCTCCCCTGGCAGGGTTTCGATGATCCTGACCTGCTCGATCGCCCGGTTGATGTCCGTGGCCGAGCGCAGGATCTGCCTGGACATTTCGCTCAGGCCCGTGACCACCCCACGCGACAGCGCCGACTGGACCGCCGCGGCGACCGCCTGCTCCGCGGTGTCGAAGCGCGTTGACCTGAAGTCGCCGAGATCCTTGTCGCGTCCGACCGACGTCTGGAACACGAAGTCCTTCTTCCGCGTGCCGATCTGACCGATCGTGAAGCCCGGCGCGAACTCGCCGCCGACCGCGTCGCGCACCTGCTCCAGCTGGCTGATCACCGCCCGGGAGAGCTGCTCGGCCACCTGCGCGTCGCCCTTGCCGCGCTCGAACAGCCCGGAGGCCGCGAGGTTCCCTGTCGGGTCGACCCCGAGGGTCGCGCCGGCCCTGGGCGTTTTCCCGAAGAGCGAGCCGACCAGCGAGCCCACCGCCCCGAGAATCTGCGAGCCGCCGGGGATCGGCAGGAAGCTCCCGGCAATCGACCCGACCGTGCCGCCGATCGCAGCACCCGTCGAGCCCTTGCCGACGATCGACGAGGTCAACAGCCCGATCACCGCGCCCTGCGCCGCGTCGCCCAGCAGTCCCGCAAAATCGAACCCCTGCCCGGGCACCGCCGCGGAAGCCCCGGCGCCGAAGACCCGGTCGATGTCCGGGATCGGCTCGCCCGCCGCAGCCTTTGATCCGCCGCCAAAGCCGAGCTTGGAGGCCAACCCGCCAAACGCGCCACCCAGGTCGCTGAGTTCGCCGGTCGCCAAGACATCGAACAGCCCCGTGGCCTTTACGAATTGCAATGTCGCAAGCTCGGCGGCAAGGCGGAAGAAGATGCCCTTCACCGCGTCGGCCACGTCCTCGAAGCCCCGGACCGTCCCGTCCAGCAGTCCCTCGATCGTATCCGCAAAGCGCGTCTGGATGTTCCGCAGCGCGTTCAGGAGAGGCTCTTCGAGCAATTCCTGACGCCGCTCGGCCAGCCGTTCCTGGCGCTTCTGCTCTTCCTCGGCCAGGCGCTCGGCCTCGCGGTTCACCTGCAGCTTGCGAACCGCGTTCTCGATCCGGTCCTTTTCGGTGTCGCCCAACTTCCGCTGGACCTGCAACTCCCGCTGCAGGAGCGCCAACGCGACCTCGCGGTTCTCCGCCGTAAGACCGGAGAATTCGGCTTCCTTCTCAAGCCTCAATATCGACTTCGCGAGCGCGGCCTCGCGGCGGTCCTGGGCCTTGGCTTGTCGGGCCGCGATTTTATCCTGCCGTTCGAGTTCTTTTGTGAGGGCCTGGTGGCTCTTCTCCAATCCCCGATTTATGCGCGCGCGATCGGCGGCGAGCTCGGCCAGGCGTTGCTTGACAGCCGCGCCGTCACTTTCAGCGTCGATTTCGTCCTGAATGAGATCGCGCCGATGCGTAAGAAGCGCGATCTCCTTCGATAAATTGATTATGCGCTTGAGGTCTTGACTCTCCAAAAACTCGGTTGAGTCGAAGCTGCCCCCACCCAAACGCGAAAAATCAACGGTGAAGAGCGACGCCGAACCGCGGCGCCGGTCGATTACCTCGAAAAGATTCTCTCGGTTCTTCTTGAGGCGCTCAATTTGAGCGTCCAAGGCCTCGACATCGGCTTCCGGGGTCAGGGAAAACGTCAGCGAGTCAACGCTCTCGGTCAGAGAATCCAAAACTGACTTCGCGCCAGCCGCCAGGAGCGAGCTCTCGCTCAACTCCACACCGAAATCGTGGATGGCCTCCTTCAGCGAGTCGTATGAGCCGGCCAAGCCAGCGGCCTCCGCCTCGCCGGAGCCGCCGACCTGTTGCTGCAGCGTGTCGAGGATCACGCGTTGCGCGGCCGCCTCGTCGCCGGCCTCGACAAAGCTCTCAATCAACTCCCGCTGCGTAGCGCCGAACGAAACCCCGACGCGCCTGAGCGCCGTCAGCCCCCGGAGCGGGTCCTCCAGCGCCTTACCGAGCTGCACGGTGGATTGGCGAAGGTCTTGGCTGAAAACGGCGGAAAGGTCCTGAGCCAGTCCCAGCGTTTCCCGAAAAGCATCCTCCGATACCGACTTGAAGGTCGCGAGAGCGCCGGCCGCGGCGCGCACCTCGGTCGCGGAGGTGAGCGTGGCCCGCCCTAGCCGCTTCGCGAAGGCGTCGATGCCCGCTACCGTTTGGCCCGAGGCCTCGTCCGTCGCGCGCAGCACCGCCTCTACGCGGAACATCTGTTGTTCGTAGTCAGCTAGCACGCTGAGGCTTTTTGATGCCCCCAGCGTTGAGGCCGCGAATCCGCCCGCCATCAGACCGCCGGCGACGCCCACATTGCGCATCAACACCCCAAGTCCGGTAATGCGGGCCGCCACGCCGGATAGCGGACCCAAGATTACCGTAGAGGCCTGCCCCACACCTCGCAGTGACCTGTCGACGCTCGACGCGGCGGCCGCCGTCCCGCTCAACGCAGGGCGAAGCCTGTTTGCTTTCTCCTCTACCTTATCGAAGGCTCGGTCAGCGGCGCGACTGATGTTTATGAAGTCCCGCTCAACCTGCTTTCCACCATCGCTCTTCAGGCGAACCGGGTAGTCGGCTGTCATCTAGCGGGCCTTGGCGAGTAACACGACCGCATGCGCGTCAATCAGACGGGGAGCGATAATCTGTGCGGCGCGGGCTTGCCCGTCCATATCGAACCTCCGAGGTAGATTGGCGACCGGCACGAGGGTGAACATGACTACGCTGGAGACACGGCTGGCCACGCGGCCGCTCTTCAGCCTCGGTCGCCGCGTACCGAGCGTTCGGCCGGTTTTCGGCGAGATCCGTGCCTCGACAATGAGGAACAGTCTTCCGGCGCGCGTCTTGATCGGCTTTAGCGGTCCGAACCGGCCCACTGGGAAATTGCGGGGTGTCAGCCGCCTTCCGTCAACACCACGGCGTGGCGCCGCATCGGTCGGTATAGCCAAGAATCCCTGCCCGCCGGCGCGCACCCGCTTGGGTGTGATCCGCGCGCCACGGCCGTGCGCCACCAATGCTCCAACCGTCCTTGCCGCGCCCTTTGCGTAAACCAACGACGCGGCGTCCAAGCCCGGATCATCGAAGCTCTTCTTCCGCGGCGCCTTCGCCAATCGGCCCAAACCGGCCGACACCATACTGGCCTTCCACCCCTGCGCCAGCACGCCGCCCGCGTCGTCAAGCCCCAAAAAAATCGCCCGGCCGGCAATCTTCAGATGGCCGCGGGCGATGACCTGAACGCTGTTGGGCGTCTCCACCCTCAAGCCCCACGTCATCGTGCTCGTCTCTTGGACTTCGTATGTTGATGCACCGCCACGTCGATCACTCGGAAGGCATCCATAAGCCAAGCGGGCTGGTCGGCAACGCCGCCGGCCTCGGGCAGCAACCGCGGCTGCATCATCCCGCCCCGGCAGTGGCTCCAGAAGTTGACGACCGCCCAGATTTCCTGCGGGATTTGGTGTTTCGGGTTCGTTTCGAACCCTTCGCCGAGGATTTCCCAGCCCGGGCCGCCGTCCGCCGGGGTTTCGCCGCCTTCGTAGTCTCCGGGCTCGAGGAAGACGACGGCGGCGTTTCGAAGTTTTTTGCCTGATCCTTGTTCACGTGCAGCTTCGACCACATGAAGAGGCCGGCATCGTCGAGATCGTCCTGGTCCACCGCGTCGATCAAGGCAAGCGGAAGTGAGCGGCCAGGATCGCGGACACCATCGGGGATGCCGTCGATATTCTCCCAGCCCACGAGGAAGCTGAGGAACGCCTGGATTTGCGAGACCCGCAGATAGTAGTTGTTATCAGCCTTGGCCTCAGCGAGAGGCTGATATTGCTTGATGAGGTCAATCTCAAGCTCGTCGATCTCCTCAGAGAGTGGGCCGTATTGCTCGACAAGCGCGCTTGATTCCGCCTTCATGCCGTCCTCATCACCCCGCCGGGCCGCATCGACGAGCGACTTCCGGGCCTCCATAAGGTCTTCCTCGACCTCGTCCCACCTATCGAGCTTGGCCAGCCAGTAATCGTGCTGGTCAGGCACCAACACGGCCCTCACGCCCTCGCGGCGCAAGTCCTTCAACCGCTCCCGCGTGTGGTACACCGTGCCGCGGCGCGCCACCTGGCGAGTGTAATCCTCGCGCTCGAAAAGGTCCGGAACCTTGAAGATGAAGACCGGGGAGCCTTCAGCGTCCTTGTAGCGGGCCGGCGTGTGCCTCAGCCGCTCTCGGGTCGAGATCTGTGTCATCCATCACCTCGTCTGGAAAGGATGCGGTGGCCGGCCGTCCAGACCAGCCGGCCACCGCCGACAGGCGCCCGGGTCAGCCCGTCGCCACTGAAAAGGCCCCGGCGCGCGTCTGGACGCGCCGGGGCCTCGGTTTAATTGTAGATTTGCCGCCTAGGCGGCGACGGGAACCCTCATCACCGTACCAACTCGATGAGTTTCGCCGCGCCGGTGGTGTCTATAAGGAAGATTTCGGATTCCCAATCGGGCATGCCGAAGAACTGAACCTCGAAAGAGGGCTTCGACCTTATGTTCTCTACGATCAGATCTGCGCGGACATACTCAATCAGACATACGCCCAGTTCGCATTTCGCGCCGGTCTCGAAGGGATCGGGTCCCGGAAACTTGAATTTGACGTAGTCAACCCCGCTGCTTTCGGAGCCGGCGGTCACAATGTGCCCACCAGAACCATCCGAAGACACGACTACAGTGATCGAACTTGACCGGACCGAATAGCGCGTGAAGCAGACCTCGCCAATAACCGGCGCCTCCTCACAACGGAAACGCCACTTTGATTCCGGCTCCGAACTGGCGACCGATGCAGACAAAAATAGCCACGAAATGCCCAAAAGCGACTTCAGAACCCCATCCATCCTCAACCTCCACACCGCATGGTGGCCGAGTCGGCGGCGCCGGTCAACCGGCTAGAAGAAGCAGAGAAACGCCCCGGAGTCGGCGCCGGTGGCGCGGTAGGGCGTCTGATCGACGACAATGCCTTCGCGGTCCGGCTCCTCGTAGCCGGTGAACTGCGCGGCCGGTACCGTGCAGGCGATGCGGTTGCCGGCGGTCGAACCCAAAAGCGCCGCCATGTTGTGCGTTCCGCCGGCGCGCACCTCGGCGAGCGCATTGCGAGTCGCCACAAGGGTTGCAGACGGATCGATCTGTCCGCCCCACTCCCGGGCGGTTGCTTCCGGCGGATCGAAGCCCTCGTTGTTCTCGGGGTTGTCCGGATCCGCGAGCGTAATCCCGTCATTCAGGGTCAGGGTGTTGACCTTGATGATCTTGCCGTCGAGGCGCGAAAGCCCACCCTTCCAGATCGGCGTTGTCGCGTTCGTGATCGTGACGCTCGGGACCGCCTCGTCTTCCGGATCGGCAACCAGCACGCCCCGGAACTGGAAGCTCAGCCGAAGCACGCCCGCGGCCGTAAAGGTCGTGGAGACCGTGCCCTTGCAGTCCTTCAGCCGGAACTTCCGGCCGTCACGCCAGAAATGGATCGTGCAGACCTTGAGCGAAGTCGACGCCGGCCGGTAGAGGACGTTCGGCAGCACCTGGTAGCTTGTGGTGGCGATCAGCGACGCGCCCACGTCCTTGGTGATCTTGGCGTTTTTGGAGGTGTCGTAATCCCAGATCGTCACCAGATCCTGCACCGCGCCGGTGAGGTCGAGCGGCATGCCGCGGTAGATCTGCGCGGTGGTGGACGCGCTCGCGCCGAGCACGGCCATCACCTGGCTGCCGCCGGCCGCCAGCGCCTCGGGCGAAGCCGGGACCGCCGTCGCGGTGATGATCTCGCTCATCGCGCAACAGACCAGCGCATCACCATAGGGCGGCGGCGTGCCCGCCGTGCCGGAGGCCCGGCCGATCACGTCGAAATTGATCCCCGCCTTCATGCCGCCGATGATCGGAGCCGACCTGTCGAGCGAGCCGGATCCCTCGTTCGTCTGCGTGATCTGCGGATCGAAGGTCATCCGGGCATTCTCAACCGAGAAGGCGTCGTCCGCCGGCGTGATCGTCTCCTCCGTGCCAACCGCAGCCTGTACTTCCAGCGCCACCAAATTGTTCTGCGCGCGCAGCACCATGATCAGGTCTCCTCGCTCTCAGGGGTTGAACCGGCGTTCAGGGCCGCCTGCGCGGCCTTGATGCGCTCGGCCTCGGCCTCGCGCGCCTTCGCGACCTCTTCCTCCCGACGTGTCGAAGCGGCCTTTGCCTCCTCGGCCTCGTGCTCGGCCTGGAGCTCCGGATCCGTGTAGCAGCGGCCGCCGGCTTGCGGCCCGGTCCAATCGCGTTCGGCCGGCTTCTCGCCGGCGGCCGTCTCGGGCTGTGCCTCGAGCGCGGCCGTGGGTGCCTCCGGCTTCGCGCCGGCAGTCTTGGCTTTCGCCATTTTGGGTCTCCTAGGTTTCCGAAGGTGTCTTGAAGGGATCGCCGCGGTGAGTCTGGAACCGCACCGTGAAGTCGACCACGAAGGTGGCTTCCGGCACCTCCCCCTTGTCCTGGATCATCGGCTCGAAGCCGTCGTCGACCAGGTCGTAGCACAGCCCGCCGAGCGTAACATCCTCATCGAGCTTGACGACGATCTCACCATAGAGTGTCAGCATCTCGGTGGTCAGATCCTTGGCCTCGTCGGGCTTGGCGATGCCCACAATATGGACTTTCGCATCGTAGTTGCTGAAGCCCGTTTCCCTGTCCGCGCGGGCCATCTCACCGGCATTGACCGAAATCGACCGGTCACCGACCTGTTCGGCGTCCGGGTTGAGTACCACAGTCGCATTCTTGAGGTTGCCGAGCGCCGCCTCGATTGCCACGAGGATCCGCTCGTAGACGGTCTTATCGGCCATCACCGCGACTCCGCAATCCGGAGATGAGCCTGCCAGAACTGTCCAACTGCGCCGCGAACCGGCTCCCCGACGATCAGAAAGACCCGACCATCGGAAAGCTCGAACTCATCACCCTTGCAGGGTGACGCGACCTTGTCGGCGCCGAACAGTGCCTGCACTTCCGCCTTGATCGTCCTGGCGGGGCCGAGTTCGATCGAGCTTTCCGACCTCATGACCTGGACCCGGCACGGGATCGCATCGCCGCCTTGACCGCTACGGTAGCTGGCGGCGAAGACCCCCGGCCCGTCCAGAGGCAGAAACTGGTCGCTGTCGACGGTCGGCACGGCGGGTCGCTACGCCTTGGGCGGCTCTTTCAAAGGCGGATCATCCTTCTTGCCACCGTCATCTGCTTTGGCGCCGTTGCTCTCGCCTGCATCGCTCTCTTTGGCGGCCACGGCCTTCTCGAGAGCGGCGATCTTCGCATTGGCGGCGGCGAGCTCGGCCCGCAGGCCCGTGACGTCGGCGGCCGTCTCCGGCGCCGATACCGGGGCCGGTCCGGGTAGCGCGCCGATCGCGTCCTCCGCGCGGCCGATGGCCCCGCGGGCCTGAAGCCTCAAGAACTCCTCCTTGCCCCCCACATCGGCGGGCTTGACGGGATCTCCGGGCTTGATCTGGCGTCGGGACTTGGCCGTACCGGCCGATATCGCCTCCAAGGCCACACAGTCTTGCGGCGCCGCGGAGGACGGAGTTTTGGGTGCTGATTTGGTGACCGCCGCACCCTCGGTCTTCTTGGTGACTGGCATTTTCAGTTCCTTCGTGTCTGGCGAACGGCGCGGCCGTGGCCGGGCCGTTCGCAATGGCGGGTTTGATCAACCGAAGCGCGGCTAGCGGACGGTGGCGCGCAACGTGCCGTTGATGCGCTTAGGCACCAGGATCGGAGCCGATTGCGTCATCAGGTAGCGAATGCCCGGATCGTCTTTCACCCAACTCTTGGGGAAAAACTGTTGCGCCATCAGCGACTGATCGTCGAGAATCGCCCCATGGGCCTTGATCCCGTCGACCGCGCCAGGCGCGCCGACAATCACCGTATTCTCGGGTATCAGCTTCTGCGTCGCACCCGCATCGTCCTTGTACTTGTCATTGTAGACATAGATCTGAACGTCCCCGAGAAAACCCTTGAAAATCGGGCTTCCCGGCGCGCCGGGTTGGAATCCAAGCTCTATGGAAGAAACACCGCCGCGACGGATATCCAGCTTCTTTTCCAGCTTGGTATCAGCGCTGAAATAGCCCCACGCCAGCTTGTCCATAACCACAACGTTCGGAGCGGCGCCCACCTCTTCGGCAACATCCTCGGCCCAGCCCTCCACGTCATCCACCGGCGACACGCCGGTCTCCCCCCAGCGCGCGGCGCCGGAAAGCGTCTTGCTCAGCGCGGCGGCGCGGCCGAAGTTCACCACCACGGTGGGATACTGCGGGCCGGAAATAGTCATCGCGCCGGTGCGAACCAATTCGGAGGCCATCACCTCAAGGCGGCGATCATAACGCGTCCGGTGCCGCACCAATAACTCGGCAATCTTGCGGGCGAGACGTTGTTCGGGGCTCAGGTCTCCACCGATACGCTCACCCGGCGCGCGCCGCAGCATCTGATCGGGCCGGATGGTATTCTTGGGCTTGATATACGCGGGCTTGATCGTCTCCGCATGGTAGCCCACATCCTCCTGCACCTTTCCCTCGACGAGCGGCGAGACAAAGGGTACGAGTTCGAAATCGTCGTCGATCCGATCCATGAAAATTTCCTCGGTCGCCGAAGTGGCCATCCCGGGAAAAAACAGGCGAAGCAGGAAGTTGCCGGGGACAAACAAACTGTTAATCACCGTCAGCATCGCCGTGGTGTTATAGAAATCCATTGCTTTCTCCTCTGCGCATCAAAAAACCCCGCGCCGAGGCGGGGCCGATGCCTAAGATTCCGTTGTCGGTTAGATGTGGATGCCCTTTACCCTCAGGCCCTCTCGGATGCTTGCGGCCGTGTGCCCGGTTCCGATCGTCAGGTCGCCCTCGACGAAATGGCCCGCCACGTGGAGCATCGCCTCCTTGTCGCCGCCGGTTGCGTCCGTGTCCTCGACGAGGATTGCGTCCGGATCCTGAGACCCGTCGACGGCCGCTGCTAGGGACATCTTGTATTTGCCCGTGCCGGAGACCGCGATCGTAAACGTATCGCCGACCGCGAAGTCGGTCGCGCCGTCGGCGATCGTCAGATTGATGTGATCGCCGGCATAGGCCACGGCGACCGTCAAATCCGGCAGACGCGCGCCGGAGGGTGCCACGACAGAAAACCGCCCCGCATTCGTCGCGGTTTCCACGCAGGTGAGCGTGTAGGTGCCGACCTCGGCCAGCTTGCCGAGGGTCGCGGTGCCGGGCACGCCGTTTCCCGTATTGCCACCGCCGGCGGTCACGGCCCCGACCGTGTCTCGGTCCATCTTTCCGAGCACGGTCATGGCCGTGCGGTTTTCGCCCGAAAGCAGGGTCCCCTTGCGGGACACCCTCGGATAGTCCTCATAGCGCCGGTCGTGCTTTTCCTGCGCCTGGGTAGCATAGCTTGCTGTCATCTGACGTTCCTTTCCGTATCAGTAGTGCGTCGGCGCGTGCCTACGCGTCTCTGGGCTTGAGATGCGCGACCGCCGGATTCCCCGAGGCCACCAACTCGCCGAGCATGAACTTGCCGGCCGCCTCCGGGCTGTCGGCCGCCGCCGGACCCCCGGATGCTGCGGGATCCGGCAGGTTTTCGGAAAGCGCCTCGGCGTCCGCGTCCCGCGCGCGGGACGCGGCCTCGGTGGCGACCCGCTGTTGGGCCAGCACCGTCTGGGCGAAATCGCCGACCGAATCCCCCGCCTGGATCGCCTTATCGGCCAGGGCCTCGTAGCCCCTGGGGCAAGCATCCCGGATGCCCTTTACCCTTTCGCGCTCGGCCGCGAGGATTGCGTCGCGGTCCGGTGCTCCGGAAGATGCTGGCGTCGGGGTCTCGGCCCCCGGAGCCTCCGGGGCATTGGTTGCCGCAGCCTGCTGTTCGGTCTCGGCCGCGGGAGTTTCGCTCTCGTTAGACATTTCGTTCTCCTCTTGGGTTTGAGAGCCCGCCCCTCGGGGCGGCATGGAGGCCATCACCGCGGACGGCCCGTTAATTTGATCGATAAATTCGGCCAGCGCCTCCGGCCATGGCATCACCTTGTCGGCAAGGCCGGCGTCGACCGCGTCCTGGCCCATGAATACCGCCCCCTCGGTCGCGTCCACCGCCTCTTCGCTCATGCCACGCAGGGTCGCGACGCGGCGGCGGAACTCGGCGTGCGCGACGTCCAGCTCGGTGGTGAGTTTGCGCGCGGCTTCGTCGGACAGGGCCTTGAACGGATGGAACTCGGCCTTGCGCGGCGCCGTCTGAAACAGGGTCACCTTTACGCCCAGCTTTTTCAGCCGCGCCCTGAAATCTGCATGCAGGCACAACACGCCGATCGATCCCACGTCGCCCAGTGTCGGCACGGTGATCTCGTCGGCGGCGGCGGCGATCGCGTAGGCCGCCGAGGCGGCCATTCCATGGACCATCGCGCGCATGGGCTTCTTCCCGCGGCCGGCGGCGATCGCGTCGACAAGCTCGTTGAGGTCGCGGACCTCGCCGCCCGGGCTCTCGATATCGAAGACGACCCCCCGCACCTGGTCGGAGGCCATGGCCCGGGCGAATTTGAATCGGATGCCGTCGTAGCCGGTCATGCCCGACCAGGGATCTAGGCCGTTTTCCATCACGAGGGTGCCACGAATACGAATCACCGCCGCGCCGTCGATCACCTGAAACGGCAGAAACTCTTCCGCCGCGGCTTCCAGGTCCTCATCGTCATCGTCATCGTCATCGTCAGCGCCGACCTGGACGCGGACGTCCTCCGCAAGGGACTGCAGGTCCGCGAGCGCGAGCGGCACCGGCTCGCCGCCCTCGCCGGGCACGATCAGCGAGCCGACATTCAACCGCTCGCCAAGCACACCCAGCACGATCTCGGCCTTTTCGGCCGTCACGGCCAACGGCGTGTTGAAAAGCCGAGCCACGATATCGGCCCGGCTGAATTGGCGCGGCTTAGTCATTTTGAGATCCCAGCAATGGTGGTGTCGTACTCTCTTCACGCCGCTCGCGGTGCTCGACGGGCGCTTCCAGGCCGGCATCCACCCGCGCCGTGTGCTCGCGCTTGCGTTCCCGGTGCTTGCGCCAGAAATCCCCGCCGGTCCGCTCCCGGGTGATCTCGCCGCCAAACTTCCACCCGCGGTCCTCGCAAATCTCGTCGGACCTCGCGTCGCGTAGCGGGTCGAGCGATATGCGCGCGGTTCCGAAGTGCTGCACCTTGGACCAAAGGCGGCGAACGAGCCTGTCTTCGAAGAATCCCGGCATGGCGTAGCGGCCGCGCATCACCTGTTCGGCAAGCCAGTAGTGGTAGACGAAGTCGCAGTGCCCTCGGGCCAACCAGCCGCGCGACTTCATAACCCACTGCCAGAATATTTCGATCGACCCGCGAACCGGCACATAGTTGTTGGAGAACGACAACATCAGCACTTCGTAGGGCATTTCGATCGCCGCGCCGATCTGCTTGACGATGGAGATGAAGAACGGATCGAACTCCGGGTTCGGCCGGCCGAGCTGCGGCGACGTGACATCGTGGTCCGTCGCCAGCTCCAGGACCGTACCGCTCTGGAACCCGGTTTTGCTGACCGCCAGCTTCCCGGCCGGGTCCTGCCTGGCCGCCTCCTCCGCGGCGGCCGACTCTCTTTCGAACGGGTTCGGCAGTGCCGCGCCCTGCGGCGATTTATAGATGAGCGCCACCATGGAGGCCAAGATCGCCGCGAAAAGCTCGGCGCGGCTCAGGTCGCTGACCTGCTTGAGCTGCTCCAGCACCGGCGCCAGCACCGGAACGCCGCGCGTCTGCTCCGGATCGGTCATGAAGTACACGTGATTGACTTGGCGCTGCCCTGACGGCGAAAACTTCGGCACCCGCACCCATTCCTTGCGGAAATCCAGCTGCACGTCGCAGGGATGCTTTCTCAGCATGTGATAGGCGATCGGCGCGGCGATCCGGTCCATCTCCACGCCGGCGACGATCCGATCGCCGCGGTCGTTTATCCGCTGACCCTCGAAATGATGATCGGGAGTCGACACGCGGTCGGCCTCGAACAGCGCGAAGCTCGTCGTGTGCTCGCGGCCCTGCTGGTCGCGCGCCATCACGTGGACGGGGAAAATATCCCCCGACTTGGCCGTCGCGCGGAAAACGATGTCCTGTTGATCGTATCCCGTGCAGCGCTGGCTCGCGTCCGGATCCGTCGAAGACAGGTAGGCGTCGTAATCCTCGGCGATCTCCTGTTCGAGCTCTTCGGCTTGACTCTCGCTCAAGCCGAGACGATCGGCGTTCAACTCCGGGTGCGCTTTCAGGCCCGTGCCCACCACGCTCGTCGCCTGCCGGCCGATGGCCGCGGCGGCGATCGGGTGATTGCGCGCCGAATCGCGGCTGCGGGACCGCACCGCGTCCATGTCCGGCACATAGGCGGCATCCGCGCTCATCGGATCCGGAGCCCAGCGGCCGAAGATCCTGTTGAGCGCGCCACCGGCGCGGTATCCGCCGCCCGTCAACAGATTGGTCGACGCGCGCGCCGAGACGCGGCGGTACTCCGCCACTGGCGAGAACACGCCAATGATGCGGTCCATCACCGTCCGGCGCGCCGTGACTGGCAGGTTCATTCGGCGATCTCCAAAAGCCGGGCCTTGGCCTTCACCACGGATTCCCCCGTGATCCCCGACAGAATGTTCGACCAATAGGTGACGCCCTTGCGCACGTCATCAAGCTTGGCTCTGACCATGCGCTGACCCTCCACCTCGAGTTCCTGCTGCCCGGTCAGGATGTCGGCTTCCGCCTTCAGGTAGTGAGCGAGCTGGGTCTCGGCTTGTTCCTTGGTGATCATCGCGAACCGGACCCAAGGTCGCCGTCTGCGCGTGTCTTGGCCGTTTCCGGATCCGTCGGTCCGTACAACTCGGCCTCGGGGATGCCCAGCGCACCGGCGATCTGCGACAAAACGCTCTTGATAAAGACATCAGCCTTCAAGTCGCTGCGCCGGGCCATACGTGTGTAGTTTCGTATTGGGTTCACTTGTTCTGGCCTCCCACCTTGATGACCCGCACCTTTTCCAGCGCCTTATCGCCATCGGCTGACTGCGGGGTCGAGTATTGCGGCTGTGCCCATTCAGGCACCCAATCGAGCGACGGATCGTTGCTGCCGAAGCGCAGAAGCGGCACGCCCGAGTAGACCAGAAGATCCCAGGTTTCGTTGCGGGCGTGCCGGTCCTTTTCCCAGATCTCGCCGTTCTTGGTCTCGGCCCGGAGCTCGTCGACATACTCGTCGGCCAGGCCGTGCGGCAGATGGAAGTAGTTCGGCCCCGGGCTTTCGCGGCGCAGACGGTTTTCCAGCGTGTCCTTGATGCGGTTGACGTTCGGTATGAAGAGTTCGGCGTCCGGCCGGTCCTTCAATTGCCGCTTGGCGTCGATCGTCGGCGGCGGCAACAACTTGGCGTTCGGCTTATTCCCGCCCTTCACGAGGGTGAAGCACGTCACCGGCCATCCGAGGCCCACCGCGCTATGGAAAAACCCATAGGCGTTGTCGGTCACCCCGTCTTCACCGCCGGTGTCGATCGCCGTGCAGAATATCCGGCATTCGCCATCCGGATTGCCGGCGATCGGGTATTTGAGCTTCACCACTTTTTCGAGAAGCACCCCCCAATGCTCCGGGAAGTGCGCCGGCTGGATCCGCGTCTGGCCGTCTTCCAGCGCCACGATAGCGAACCGATCGATCAGCGCGCATTCGAAGCCCTGCCCGTAGCCAAACACGCCGACCTCGAAGCTCTTGGCCTGCACGTCCACGGCCGCGACCAGGCACTTGACCCACGGCGGCACCGTCTTGATCTGGTAGTCGCTGGTCTCCACCCGCTTCTTGAGCGCATCAACGGTAACCGGCTTCTTGCCGGCGTGGCGGCTCTCGTAGTTGCATCCCACCCGCGTGTTGTAGTAGGCGCGCAGCTCGAATTCGTCGTCCGAGGTCTCGTAGGTGATCTCCGCCTCGCGGCCCTCGCGCGCCAGAACCGGCCAAGGCAAAAACCCCATTAGGCCGTCGAAGGTGAAGCCCGCGATCGGATTTGCCTCCAGAGTCCCGCTCTTGCCGCCCCGATCCGCATACTCGCCCTTGCCCACCCACCGGCCGGTCGCGCGGAGCGGCGTCTTGTGCCGCTGCTCGAATGTCGAGCCGCAATGCGGGCAAACCACGCAGGCGGTCCTTTCCGCATCGTCTGGCGAGCCCTTGGCGTCGTAGTGAAACACCTCCTCGGTCAACAGCGGAAAGGGATCGCCGCAGCTAAGGCAATCTACCCACCAAATTTCATTCGTGCCCCGGCGCACAAGCGCCTCGATTCCGCGTTTTTTGCCGCGAGCCGGCGACGAATTCACATACTTCTTATCGAATCCGATGAATGTAGTCTGTCGGCCAGCGAGGAGTTGCAGTAAGTTGCCCTGACCGCCGATGTCGAGAGGGAATTCGTCGTAGTCATCGACTCGGATGTTAGGCACCGGTCGGACGCGCATCTGCTTGCCAGTCGGCCAAATTCCGAAGAAATTGCAGCCACGGAACGCCTTCAAGTGAATAGTGTCGCGGCCCATTTGGCGGCTCTTGAGCGCCTCGCAGTTTTCGATCATCTTGTCGACTTGCGTCAAGATGTAGTCATGAACCATCAGCTTGTCGGCGGCGCAAAAGATCATGTCCGCAGGGTCATAGATGATCGTGTGCAGATGCCAGTTGTTTCCAACCTCCGATTTTCCTGACTGCGCGCTCCCCATGACCCCTACTGTGGAATAGGGGCTATCCGGGCCGAGGCAGTCCATCGGCCGCGACAAATAGGGCGCCGTATCGTTCTTCCATGGACCCGAATAGCCCTTTGGATTGACCAGGACCCGGTGGCGCTCGGCCGCGTCCGAGACGGAGATACGCTCCGGCACTTCGAACTCGATGAGGGCATTGGCCACAATGGCCTGCGCCGGAACAAACCGCGGTGGCCGCGCTTCAGGCAAACTTGCGGACATCGTCCTGATCGGCGCCGAATTTAACCGCGAGCTCGGCCAAGACCGCACGAAGACTGTCCTCGAATGCCACGCGCGTTTCACGGTTGAGATCGTATTCCCGCGACAACTTGCCAGGCACCGCCATAATCTTCTGACGCGCGGTGACGACGGCGGTGATCAACAATGGCTGGAGTTCATCGACCTTGACGAGTTCGCCCTTGGCTTCGAGCAACTGGATCTTGAGCTGCTCCGCGCGGTACTCCTCGATCCGCTGCTTACCAGTGAGCCTGAGTTCTCCCGGTTCCTTATCCTCGCCGCCGACCAATTCCATGCGAAGCTGCGCCAACTGGTCGGCGCGGGACTGCTCGCGCCGCTCGGCTTCTTCCTGCCGGCGCAGCCACCAAGCGTGGCCGGCGCGCGCCAGGATCTTGAATTTCTTGCCGTGGCTACCACGCTCCAGGATGAACCCGCCCTCCTCTTCCTCCGGCAGGTCCTTCAGGTGGCTCCGCATGGTTTCGTCCGACACACCGCAGAGATCCGCAAACTCCGCCAGACTGACGATCAGATCGCCGTCGCGCTCCTCGATCAGCTCGTCGGCGGCCGCCCGCTCATCGCGCGCGGCCACGGACTCCTCCACGATCTCCGCGCTCTGTTGATCCATCACTCACCTCACTCGGCCTTTCATCGGATGCGCGGCCGGGCGTCACTCCGGCTTGCGGTTTCAGGGCTGGTCGTGGCTCAAAGCCGTTCCGACCGGTTAGTTCCATGCAGAGCCTTCAGGCTCCGCACCACCCGCGACTCTCAACCCTTGCGCTTCCACTTTCAGCGCCGCGCGCATCCGATGAACGGTCGGTTCTGTCTCTGTGGGGCCGGCGACGCGCGGCCGACGCGGGCCTTTTTTTGCTACCAACCAAAGCGCTGCCGAAAACAACCCCAATAAAAACCCCAAGTCGTCTGAAAAATCCGGAAACTCGCACGTCCCGGGGTCGCCGCCCGCTTACGTTTTTTTCCCGCCAGTGGGGACCCATCGCCAGCACTGACACAGGGAGCTCGGCCACGGAAACGACAAGAAAAATCAATGAAATCAGTGGGTTAACGAGCGCCTGGCGAACGCCTGCAGAAAACCGAGCGCCAGGTGAGCGCCTGGCGTAGAAACCCTTCATTTTCATATTGACTGGCCTTGTGTCAGTGACTATATGACAGTGATACAAAGACACTCGATTACGGCAAAGGACACATGATGACGACCGATCACCCGACATGCGAAAGCCGCGTTGACGGCAGTTGGCAAAGCACCAAGCTCGACCTTGAGGCCTTGCTCAATCCGCACGAAGCCGACCCCGAACACCTTGAGGACCTTGGCTACACCGACCCCGACGACGCCGGCCTATACGAGTATGGGCTCGGGTTCGACTACGTCGAAGCCGGGACGTTTGACGATCAACCCGAAGGGTTCTTTCGCTACCAGTTCTCTTACGGCGGGCCGAGATCAGAACTTCGCTTCTTCGTCTCCCTCGACGGCTCTCTACACCGGGCGGAGTTTTGGTTTCTGGATTGGTTCGACGGCGCATCGCTCGACCTGACCGACGATGACACAGCACGAGCCGTATTCGAAGTCTTCGACGAGCTTGGGATGATCACCATTCCTGAGGGCGAATAACCATGGCCCTCGCTTTGTCATCCCAGATAGCCAGGCTGATAGACCGCGGCGCGCTCTTCGTCGTCAATCACTCAGGCGGCAAGGACGGCCAAGCCATGCTTGCGATCCTCCGCCAATACATCCCAGCTGATCAGCTGCTCGTCATCCACGCCCACCTACCTGGCGTCGAATGGCCAGGCACAATCGAGCACATCCGCGCGACCACCAAAGGCCTTCCTCTGATCGTCTGCGAAGCGGTCAAGACTTTCTTCCAGATGGTTGAGCGGCGCGGCATGTTCCCGTCCCCGCAACAGCGCCAATGCACCTCCGACCTCAAGCGCGGCCCGATAGAGCGCGAAATTCGCCGCTACCTCAAAGCCAACCCGCGCTTTGGCGGGCTTGTCGTCAACTGCATGGGCCTGCGGGCCCAAGAGAGCCCCAAGCGCGCCAAAGCCCAGGAATTCAAATTCAACGCCCGCAACTCCAAGGCCGGGCGCGAATGGTATGACTGGCTGCCCGTCCAAGACCTGACCAAAGACCAGGTCTTCGCCGTCATCGCTGCAGCGGGCGAAAAGCCCCATTGGGCCTACGGCGCGGGCATGACCAGGTTGTCGTGTTGCTTCTGCATCATGGCGTCCCGCCAGGACCTTTGCACCGCCGCCAGGCTGCGGCCCAAGCTCTACCGGCGCTACGTCGGCCTGGAGAGTCGCATCGGCCACACCATGATGATGCCCGCCAAGGGCGAAGCCCCCAAATACCTGGAGGAAATCACCGGCATATCAGCCTAGCGCCTTGGGCCGTCCTTGGCGGCCCGACACGGTGGGCTGACCACCTCAACCACGGCGAATGGAGAACGACGAATGTTGAAGTTTCGCAACCCCGCCGACGTCTGGCGCTTCGAGCCCCGACGCCTGCGCAAAATCTTTTTAAGCCGCCGCCTCTGGACCGTCATCGCCTACGGCCAGGTTTTTGGCATCCTCGGCACCCTCGCCGCCGTTGCGGCTAACTATTGATTAGGAGAGACAACGTGCAGCACAGAAGCAAATGGCACCAATATCATCATCTTTTACGTCTGGCTCGTCATCGATCCGATCAGCGGCGATATCTCTGGCTGGTCGATAATCAATACCGCTTTGTGCGAACTCCACAGCATGGCCCACTACGCCCATGCCCAAGACCGCCGGAGCGCGCCAATGTGACGGTATGTGCGGAGTCTAAGAGAGACGGACCGGCGCGCGGCCCTCGGGCTGCGCTCCGGCCCTTGTTCAACCACGGCAAATGATCGAACGAAAGGACCTTACCATGCATTCATCGACTATCAAATACCCCGGCGGCTACAAGCCTTCGCGGCTCATCGACGGCACGCCGTATCATCGCCACTATGACGGTAGCGCGCTTGGCCGCAACGGTTGGGCTCACAACATCGGGCTCATGATCACAAACATCGGCCGATCGCCGAGCCGGCTCGGCCCGCCGCCGATCGTACTCGGCCCATGCGTCCGCATCACGCCGATTACGAGCCGCAACGTCGCACAACGCTGCCAAATCTACATCCCGCACGACCGCAAGACCCTGCGGGACATTGCCAGTTGCTTTGTCCTGGCCGCAGACCCCGAAACCGTCGCCAAGCCCATCACCGTGATCGTCTCCGGCGGTTGCGTTCAGGGTATCCAGAACATCCCGCCAGGCATGGCCGTCGAGATACACGACTACGACGTCGACGCCGGCGACCATCACCGCTGCGACACCGACGCCGAAGGCGGCAAGTTTCTCCGCGCCGTCCATACGGGAGACGACGAATGACCTACACCTGCCAAGCCATCATAACCCTGGCGCGCAGAACCCTGCGCGCCGAAGAAGAGGAGGCCATCTGATGGGCTACTTCATCCTCACCTACCACTGCTATCCCTGCAGCATCGATTGGGAATCCTCGTGGTCCTCAATCGTCAATGATACCTGCCCGGACTGCGGCACCGACGATATCGAACCCTACGAGGTCATTGATACCGACGTGGATATCTACGACCTCTACGCCGACAACGGCCAAGAGCCGACGGGCGCGTTCCAGCATTAGGCCCAGAAGCAAACGCGCAAAACCCTTGAAAGGACCACGACGATGACCCAAAAGACTGGAATGGCAAAAGACCCTATGTCCCCTGACGAAATCCGCGCCGCTATCGAGCGCGCCTGGCCGGACGAGCCGCACTTCACCGCGCGCGTGCAGGCCTGCGCGGACTACTTCCAGATCGATGTACGCAACGTCTGGCGGTGGCTTAAGGGCGAGCGCCAAACGCACGGCCCGAGCGTACCGCTGCAGCCCCGCCACTTCCCGCGCCCGAGGAAGCGTTGAAAAACCACCAAACACCATATCGAATGTATCGGCGCACCGCCGACCCGGCGCCTCGCGGACACAGGGGCAGGAGACTAAGATGACTACTATAACCAGAGATCATGACGGGCACCGACTGACGCTGACCGACGAGTATCCTGCCTCTTCTCAAGGCCAGGCTGTACTGCTGGTTGACGACAACCCTACCACATACGGCCCTAGCGACTTGGTCGACGAGATTAGGGGCGGAATCTACGAGGCGATCAGCGACCTGCCGCCCGTGCCTCTCCCAGCCTACCAAATCGTCGAGCGTGCGTTGTTTTCCGTGAAGGCGAAATATCTTCTCGGCGAGGCCCCTGAATGCAATGACTGCACACTGGAGCAGCGATTTATCGACGCGGGCCGGGCGCAATACGCAGCATCAAAGACGAGCGCGTGACCGCCGCCAAACCCGCGCTAACAGAGACGCAAGCGGGCCAGCCTCTTCGGCCGGCCCGCGACGCGCTCTCATCGTGAGCAACGTATCTTCTGTTTCAATCCACCGGGGCTCGATCCAGCCCCTCTCCGGCTGGATGGCGACCCAGCCGCGACAAACGGAGAATAACATGCCGCAAATCAAAATCAACCGCGCCGCCCAACACAGCGAAACCGGCCGCTATCCGGAGACATTTAGAGCGATGCTCGGCCACGTGCCGGCCGATCTGATAGCGCGCGTAACTGGCCGCGACCTGGCCATGATCATCGACGCGCTTGCGCGCTGCGCAACGCGCTCAAAGGCAATCGCAGAGCGGGACGCCTGCGACGAGGGCGTCATTTGGGACGCGCGGAAGCGGACGCTGCGGGAGATACGCCTATCTACATCCAGCACATAACCCTCAACACCGGCCACCTCCGCGCATCCCCGCGTTCGGAGGTGGCCGACGAGGCCCTTGCGGCCGTCGCGCCGCTGGCGGCCGCCGCGTCGGGTACAGTGCTGCCGATCCCCGGTCCGGGCGGCTACACCCTCCGGATTGACCGCAACGACGGCGCCTATCTGGCCGTCGTCGAGGACGACGAGGCAAACCCTCTCATTACCATCGCCGTGGCCCGGCGTAACCGCAACGGCGTAGGCCTCTGGCACAGCCTGCACGTTTGGCCTGGCGAGCTGGCGACCAATGCCGCCACGCCGCCCGACGCGCCTTGGCTCGCCGCGCGTATCGAGCCGGACGGATTCGCCGACCCGGAACTCCTAATTTGGGTCGGCGATTTCGAGCGCTGTCTCGCCTGGGCGTGGCTGGAGGGTCGCGGCGCGCCGAACTAACCGGTCAGCGGCGCGACCGCCTTCACCGAAAAGCTGCGCGTGTTCGGCCCGACGCCGTCATTGACAATCCAGGCGTATTTCCACGTCCCCGCGATATCGACCTCGATCCTGCCGTGATACACGCCCGCGGAGACCCGCGTCACCTCCGAATTGGCCGGGTAGTTGTAGGTAGTCTCGCCGCCATTCGGATCGACCACCTTTAGCTGCACGGTCGCAGGGTCGGTGAGCGCATCGGCAAAATCACGGAACTCCACATGGCTCTGCCACTGGCTGGTGACTTCGACCGTGCGCAGCCGCTGCGTCATGTTGTGCGCTCCGTAATCCCTGTCCGCATGCCAGCGACGGCTTCGGTTGCCGTCAAACGCGACCCTGCCAGAACCTCCGCGACTGACACCAAATCCGCCACGTCCATGACGGCCGCATCGATGACAGCCCCGGCCGACGCGTCTTCCGGGCTGCCAACCGCGCGACCGGCTGCCAATGGCGTTCCTAGCAGAGGCGAACTCGCCGTGTCATCGGGCGCGCTCGCGGAATGACCCGTACCGCCGGGCGTGCCGATTACCGTATCGACAACAATCTCGCTGATCGCCGCCAAAGCGTGCGGCACCGCGCCTGGACCGCCTATCGACGACGCCGCAGCCGAGCGGTCAGGCGCGCCGGACACATGCGAGGTCGCCTGCGGCGGCTGTATGGTCGACGCCGAAACGCAATCGCCTGCCGCACCAACCGTGTTCGGCACGGCCGGCGGGCTGTCGACCTGCGCAAACGCCGATACGCCGTCGACCTCCGTGGCCGCGCCGCCAGCCGTGGGGCTTTCGACGGCGCCAGCCGAGACGAGTCCGTCCACCGACCCGACCGAATGCGAGGTCGCCGCCGGATCATCTGCAGACGACGCGGTCGCCGCGTCCTCGATTTGGCCGACCGCATTTGCCGTGGCGGTCGGAACGTCGACCGTTGACTCTGCGGAGGAATCGTCGACCGCGCCGGCAGCCGTGCTGCTACCGACCGGGTCGCCGGTCAGCGCGGCGGAAGTCGCATCGCCTGCCGAGCCCGTCGCGTCGGCCACGCCTGCCGGCCCGTCGATAGCGGTGGCGGCAAGAGCGTCGTCGGTTGTGCCGACGGCGCGCACCGTCGCTGTTGGGCTCTCGGCGGCGGCAGCCGAAACGGCATCGTCGACGCTGACCGTGCCGCCGATCGTCTCATGCGTCGCCGCCGAGCCGTCGAAGAATGTGTCGGGGCTCTTCTGGTTGTTGACGTTCGCGGCCAAGCGATCGCTTGTCTGCGCCGCCTTCCAGGCGATGACCTGCGCGATGTCGCCGTCGTAGCTTTGAGCCGCCGCGTCGAAGCCACCGATGTAAAAGTTCACGAAGTCCGTCGTGGAGTCCGGGTCGGAATCTGACGACGTCGCAACCGAACTACCGTTTGTGTAGCCCTCGTGATCGTCGGTCGCCCGGCTCGTGAAGTCGGTCCATATCCAGGTATTGGCGAGCGACTCGTTGTTGATATTGATGATGTTCAGACCGACATGCCGCCAAAAGACCCGCAGCCCGTTGCCGTCCGCGCTGTCCATCGGGTAGATGACCAGATCGTCGGTGCCCTCGAACGCGGCAACCGCCTTGTCGGCCGCATAGGCGGACCTGCGAGAGATGATCGAGATCGTCCCGTCATAGTCCGCGAAGACGTCCTCCAGCGCCGCGTCGCTGTTGCTGACCCGGTCACTGCCAGAGAACGAATTCGCCTTTCCGTAAGGCCCGTCGATGCTGGTGAGCGTGCCCGATACCGACATCGTATGATTGCCGGCGCTGTCGACCGGCGTGGTGCTCTCCATGAGGATCGCCGCCTGCGCGTCCGCGAATACGTTGTCGCGGCCGTTCAGGTCGGTATGCGCCGGCGCGGCGATCGTCTCGTCACCGCAGGCCAAATAGATCGGCGTGTCGCTGACCGCGCTCTCGACGAAGTCGGACTTTCGGCAGTGCAGCTCCAAGGTGCCGTCTCCGGCGCCGCGTGAGCTGTCCAGCGAGAAGCCTACCGTATAGACCGCGAACTCGCCGGAGAGGACGTCGGCCGAGAAACTCTCGTAGACGCGGAAATTCGCGCCCGTCGATCCCTGGTTGACCCCGTTCGGGTCGAAAAAGTCGTCACGGACCGTGGTTCCGGCCGCGCCGAACGCCGCCGCCGTGATCAGGACGATCCGGCCGGTCTGGTTCGAGGGGATTTTCAGGTGGTCGATGACCGCCTTGAAGACCTCCGCGTTCGCCATGGCCTACTCGGAAATCCGCTTCGAATCCATAGCGCCGTCAGTCCGCCACACCAGAAAGCGCCCGCGACGCACCGCATTAGCGTCGGCGGGATCGGTCTCCCAAACATCGACCACCGCCCAGTCATCCTCGGAATCGATATCGCCGACCGCGAATTTCAGAACGCCATCGGGCTTGTTTGCGCCGAACCAAACCGCCGCGTGCTCGCCGAACTTGCGATTGCGCTCGGGCCTAAGCGCCTTTTTCGCGACCTGCCCGTGCCAGATCGTATCCTCGCGCGGCCCTCCCTCGTCGATCACTATGTAGTGGACGGACCCGATTTGGCCTACGTCTTCATCGGCGTTCGGATCGGTTTCGCGCTCCATGACGGGACGGCGGTAAGACGACGCGCGGAGTGCCCGCTTCGTCGCGGCGTGGTCCTCGTCATTCGTTGCCTTTTCTTCCGGTCCGACGATGGCGTAAATGTCGCGCAGCCTGGCTTCGAATTGTGCTTTCGTCGTGGGCATCGGCGCACCTATGTCGGATCGAGGAGTTCGAGCGCGTCGAAGGCCGCCAAATCGGTCGTACCAGGGGAATTTACATTTATGGTGGCGGTCAAGGTCGTGACGGCTAGCAATACCGGATCGTCCGAGCCGATAACGCCCTTGTCGATCAACGCAGCATGATCGAGGGCCGTGCCGCTCCGGTGATTCGTGATACCGCTCTTGGCCGCGACATTGACCTTGCGGCCCGAGGTATCACCGTTAGCAATCGAGAAGTCGCCGGCGACCATGGCCTGCGCCGCGTAAGCCTTGCTGGCGCGGGCCGTCCAAACGACGCCATTATCATTCGTCGTGTTGCCCGGCGTAACGTCGAAAGTCGGCTCGCTTCCGCCGCTCGTGCCGGCGGTCGTACATTCGTAGACGTTGCCGTCCCGGGTCGCCGGCCTGACGGCGTCGCCTATCTGATAGGCGGTGCTGGCCGCCCACTGCGGCGGGTCGATTGCCTCGTATACCGTCGCCGGTTCGCCCTTGCAGATGGTCATCTGGTCGCAGTCGGTCTTTATCTTGTTCAAAGCGGCGTCGTAGACGCTGTCGTCAATTTTCTTGCCCATGCGATAGTCCTTTGCCGCGATCCGGCGATTGCACAAAAGCCATCCCCCGCTCCGGTCGGAGCGGGGGATGAGTTGATACACGGAAGCCCTACAATTTCTCTGGAGACGAACGGGTGGATGGACGGCTCGTAAGTTCCAACAAACCCCGAACGCCAAAAGAAATGCCGAGGGATGCTCCCGCACCCTTCGGCATGGTGGGGACCATGTCAAACGAGCGACTTTCCGTCAAGTAGGATTCTCTAAAGCCTCGAGGAATTTTTCACCTTGAACTTCTCGCGCCAGGGCCGCGCCGCCACCTCCGGTGCGGTGACAACCAAGCCGGCCGGGTAGCGTTTGCCCGCCAAATAAACCAGTGCCGAATGCCAAAGCTCATAAATCTGCCGCCTTGCATTGACTTCGTCCGGTCCGTCCACGAGATACACCGCGCAATAGGTCGCGCCGGTCTCCTCGTCATAGTCGATCATGGCGCGCCTGCGCCGGCTGTCCCAATAAAGCGGCACCAGCCGTGTGCGCGCCGCCTCGCCCCAATCCGGGCGCGACTTCGCCCGGCCGTAGCCAACCACCAGCTTTGACATCGTGTCGGGGAGGGTCGCCACATGGTCATTGACCGTCTGCGCCACCTCATGAACCTCGCCGGAATCCTGACTCGTGCGAATGACCGCGCCGAGCACCGCTATCTCGGCCGCCACGCCGGTGCCGTCGCGGCTTCTGCCCTGGCGGCGAATGTTGGCGGCCGCCAACTCGCCCTCGAAGAGCCCGGCGCCGGCGTCGATGATCCTGTCGGCCTTCTGGTCGCCGAAAGCCCAGCGCACGAGCATTTCTATGTCGATCCGCTTGTCCGGACCCCAGGGCAGCGTGATCCTCCGACCGTGTTCCTGACCGGGCCCTTTTATTCTATACACCCTCTTTTCTTCCTCTTCCTGATGGTCCCTACAATGAAAGCCGTCCGGAACATCGGAACATTCCGCCGGATTCCCTTGGCTTGCCTAGCCTGGCGGCGGTTCCCCAAGGAGCGATTTTGTTCCGGTGGAGCGGAACGCGCAGTTGCACAAAATTTTTTGTTCCGCTGGAGCGGAACTTTCTAGCCTCCTCCGGAACATCTCGAAAAACGCGTCTACACCTTCGTTTGATTACCCAAAACGCGCGCGCGGCGGGGCTCAGTCCTCCTCTTTCTCGACCACCAAATCGCTGCTCGTCAGGTGTCGGCTCGTCGGCTTGACCTCCGCCCAACCGACCAGGCACGCCACCGGCGCGAGCCGCGGGGCCTTCGGATCCTCGCTCTTCGGCCGGCATTTCTTGATGCAGTTGCCAAGGCTCAGTACGTGGCGCAGCTGATGGCCGGCAGAGCGCGGAGAGAACCGCTCGCCCGAGTGCGTTGCGAAGAGATTGGCGACCTTCTCGAGGGGAATGCGCTCCTCGGGCGCGCGGCAGAAATTCTCCCGGAACCAATCGACGAACGGCGATTGCTCGGCCGCCCATTCGTCGAGCACTTCCTGCCGGTCCCACAGATGGGTGAAGACCCCGTCATTCTCGACCAACCGCGCCGCACCGCCGATCGCCCAATTGACGATCCCGGGGAGTTCGTCGAGCATCTTCTGATGGAAGTCGAGTTCCGGCTCGTAAATCGGATTCTGCATCTGGATGATGAGAAGCCGGTTGAACACCTCTTGGGTCCGCCCCGGCAGCCTGGGCAGCGGCGGGTTGCAGGCGATCGTGTGCTTCGCGCGGCTCACATAGGTCTCATGCGCCTTGTTCTTGGCGTCGAGGAGTACCGCGTCGGCGGCGACCAGCGCCTTGAATCCCGATTCGTCGACCAGGCCCTTCGCCGAGAGCTCGGTGATCGCATTCAGCCGCTTTCCCTTGATCACCGAGCGCATGCGCGGGTCGGACATTTCGTCCATACCAAGATTACAGCAATATTGCCGTCCAACCATCTCCCGGAGTATCGCCAAAACCGCCGATTTGCCCGTGTCGCCCTCGCCGTAAAGCAGAAGAGCTTTTTTCAGATTGGCCTCGGGCAAGAGAACGTAGCCGAAAAATTCCTGCAGGGCCGCCACCCGATCGCGCCAGCGGCCGGAGGGTTCCTTGAACCATTGCTCCAAGGCCTCGCGGAACCTCGGGCACACCGCGTCCGGTGAATAGTCGACCGGAATCACGTTCTCCAGATAGTCCTCCGGGTCATGATCGCGCATATCGCCGGTCATCACGTCCAAAACGCCGTTGTTGAGCGCCACCTCGCTCGGCCCCAGCACCTTGAACTCGAAATCCTCCATATGCGCCCGCCAGGCGAGATTCGAAAGCGCGTCGCCGACGACATTGCTGCGCGTCGCCTTGACGTTCATGTCATTGAGCACGCGCCAAAGCCTGGCCCGCATGCTGTGGCCGGTGACCTGGTCCCAATGGCGGCCGTTCCAGAAATAATAGTTGCCCGCTCGGTCTTGGCGGTAGTGATCCTCGGCGACCAGCCGGTTCGCGGCTGTGAAATAGGCCGGCGGCCGCGAGTCCTTTTGACCAACCGGCTCTTCAGTTTCGCCTTGTTCCTCTTCAAATGGATCGTCGGTCACGCGGCCTCCGCCTGATCGGGGTTGTTGTCTTTTTCTCCCTGATCGGCCGAAGGGTCTTCCGCCTTTCGCCTGACCACCTTGGGGAACCGCCGCTTGGGCGTGTCTTCCCGCATGCGCTCGTAAATCCACTCGGCCAAGCGCTTGTCGTCGCGCACGACGATCTTCGCGTAGTCGGCCGGCAGGCCCGTCAGCGCCGACCAATCCACGTGCCGCCGATCGACGACGAGGTGGCCGCGCGAGAACGGCGCCGACAGCCCGTCGTCGATATGATGAACGGCCGCCATCGTCTCCGCGTCGAGCGCGAGGTCCGCGAAATACCGCGCCCAATCGGCGAACCACGCCCGCGCGCCGGCATAGAGCCACGCCTCGGGCCCGCGCTTGCGGTCCTCGGCCTCCCAGGGCTGGCCGCCGATCAGCCAATCGAGGCCGTTGATCAGCCATTGGCCGCCCCGCACCGGGTCGAAACACAAAAGATCGACCGGCCCGCCACCCGGCCCGTCGAGGATCGACAGGCAGACCGTGAGCCGCCCGCCGTCTTCCGGCCCGACAACCTGGCAGAGCCCCCCGCCCACCGGCTCGACCCTGAGGAGCCCGACATTAACCCTCGGATCGCCCCGCCATTCGGGCAGGTTTTCCGCCAACCACGCTACGCCGTGGCGCGACCGCGCCTGTTCCAAGGCCTGGATATCGAGCGAGGCAACGGGCGTCATTTTGCGCTGATCACCTCTGTCCGGCCCGCCTCATTGATGGTGAACCAACCTCCGTAACCGGATTGGTCCGGGTAGACCGTGCCGAGACCCTTTTTCTCGAGGTTCTGGGCGACACGCAGCTTGGCCCGGCGGCACAACACACCCTGCTCCCGGGCCGACCCGAACTTCCACCGCCAATAGCCGTCGGCGAGAATCGCCCTCTCGGCGTCCGTGATCCTTGTCTCGGTCATGAGCGCTCGCCTTCAGGCACGTAGCCGTGCCGGTCAATCAGCTTGTCCAGAGACATCGCCATGCCAGCGCTCAATGAGCCATGCGAGCCCAGCACGTGCAGAATGTCGACCAAGAGCCAAGCGACGTCGCCGGCCTCCATCACCGCCTCCAATTCGTCACCCTTCAGCACCGCGCCGACGAACTCGCCGACTTCCTCTAGCAAGTGCTCGATCTGATCGGCAGGGTCGCTGGACGTGTAGCCTTGATCGCGAAAGTGATCAAAGTGCCGGATAGCCTCTTTTTCCATGCGCGTGGTCATTCGCCATACGCCTCCGCGTCATCGAGTCCCCATTCAACAAGCGTCCGCACCTGTTCCCCGAAGCTCGTGCCCTCGCTGATAGCCCGCTGCCGGATCGCGTCGAAGGTCTCCTCATCGAAGGCCACCACGACCGCCAACTTTCTGTCCTTTCTGACGCCGCGCGCCACCGGTCTCTTCTGAGTGTGCGTCACGGCCCCACTCCGGAGCCGCCGATCTCGCAGAGGTCGCGCCGCAACCACTCCTCGGGAATCAAAAGCTCCATCGCAAACCTGTTGGCTTCGATCTCTTGGGCCGGCGTGACTGTCATTGGCGCGGCAACTCCCGATGTTCGACCCCGTTAAGCGTGGCGCCGGCGGTCTTCTTGCCGACCCGTCGCACCGTCGCGCCGTCGGGAAATTTGAAGCACTCGCCCGGCCCGGCCACTTCGCTCACCGAAACCCAATCGCCCCATTGCTTAAAGAAAAACGGCACGCCGGCTTCGGCACAGTCATCGCGAAGGGCACGCACCCAATCCGGGTGCATGGGCCGCGCGCCCGGCCCGCTCTCGCCGCCGCACACGACCCAATCTAGGTGCCGATGCTCGCTGTCTGGCGGCGGCGGACCTTCAATGTCCCACTCGCCTTTGTAAAGCACGCCGCTATTCGGATATTTGCCGTCCACAGCGTCCAGATACACAGGCGGGCGGTGGCTGTCCGGCACGGTCGCTGTCAATTGTAGCCGCGTGACATCTACCGGCCCTAACAGCGGCTCCGCCGATATCCAGCGCACCGCGGCTGGCGTGTCGAGCAGGATTGGTATACGCTCGTTCGCGCGCGTCTGGTCTTCGACCGAGACGCCGAGCCAGACATTGGGGAGTGGCCAGCCTCGATAGCTGACTAAGCTCCACCAACTGTCGCCGTCGTCCATCAGCCTGCAGCCCTGGTTTAGGACACGACAAAAGGCGCGGTCGCCATCGATGATCTTGTTAAACCATTTTCGCATCCGGTCGGGACGCTTTGTAAGCACTTGAAAGACGTGCTGCGGCGCGACGGCCATGACGGCAAAGACCCGGTCGATCCACGCGTCCGGCACGGCCTCGTGGAACAAGTCGCCATGAGCGCAGACGAAGATCATGCGCGGTCGTCGCCAGCGCAGCGGCTGCGTCAGCCACGCCTCGTTAAGGCGCACCGCGCCATTCCACACCGGCCCGGCCTTCGACGGCGCGGTCAGGCCCGCCCGGCTCGGATGATTCCGCAGCCGCCCGCCGGCCAGCCGCATGGCGTAGCAGTTCGTGCAGCCCGGCGAGACGACGGAGCACCCTGTGATCGGGTTCCACGTGGCATCGGTCCATTCTATTTTGCTGTTATCGCTCATAGGCCGTCGCTCGATCTTGGTGATGTGGTCTCTTTGTCCGGTAGAATGGCCAGGATGTAACCGCACCCCCTGAGGTTGCCGATTTCCAGCCCCGTTCCGGCGAGCTTGTGACGAAGCGACTGCACCCAGGCCGTGACGATGTTGTCGTAGTCAGCCGAGCCGTCGAATCGGTCCATGACGCACTCGAACAGGTCTATGGGGCTGACGAATTCGCCAAGCCGATCTGCCATCGCCTTTAGGGCTGCCGCTTGCCGCGGGCCGAAATGCGTGCTCTTGCCGCGGAACCACAGGGTATTCGTTTCTAAATCGACCCAGGGCGTCGCCTGTTCCGGCAGGACCTGCCGGCAATAGGGACAGTGCTGGACCCCGCCTGTCATATCGCGGCCTCCTGCTGCTCGCTGGTAACGCACCGAAGAAACCGGTCACACGGCACATATGCGGCCTCGAAGGTCATGCGGTCATGCTCCGAGCCTTGAGCCCAGCGTCGTACTCGGAAAACGGGACGGCCCGATAGAGACCCGTCACCACCCAGCGCTGAAATCTCTTTAGGTCTTTGCGCGCGTTGTCGTAGACCATCGGATACGGTAGGATTCCGCGTTCGACCATCCGGTCGAACCGGTGAAAGATGCGGTCCCAGGTCTCGCGCCGGTCGTAGCCCACGAGCATGTAGGCCATCACATGCCGAGACGGAATGCCGGCGGCATTGAGGCGGTCGATACCGTCGAAGAACCGTTGCTCGTCGCCAATGTTGTCCCATGCCGTGTAGAGGCGGCGCCGTCGAAACTGGTCGTCTCGATACTCTACCGACGCCATCGCCTCGGCCGCTTCGTCGGTGATCAAACGAACGTTGATGCCCTGGCTCAGGCAGACCTTGAACCCGCCCTCGCGAATTTCCTTGATCCGCTCGCGCCAGTGCTCTTGACCGAAGAAGTCGTTATCCAACAGTAGCAGCTTCTTGGCGTGCCCAGCGCCGCGCCAAATCTGTTCGACCGTCAGGACCGAATGGTTGGCGCCTTCCTTGGCGGGAACCACGCAGAAGCGGCACTTCATGCGGCACCCGCGCTGCGTGAATCCGATCGAGGGCTCGAAACCCGGATAGATCGAGTAATCCAACTCGTGGTCACCGACCGTCAAGACATCCTCGACCTTCAAGCCGCGGTCTACTCCCGTCCCACCGCAGATCACGTCCTGGAACTCTCTAACGAGCCGGTCTAGCCTTGAACGCGAAAACGAAAAAATGGCGCTCGCATAGACGCGGTCGTAGTCGTATTCGAAGAGATCGCGCGTCACCCGACGCGTGAACACGACGTCATCGCCTCGGCCGCGATGGTGAGCGGAGATCCGCATCAGCGCGAGATTCGGCAACTTCCCATCGATTTGAACGACGCGAACCCTCATGCCGTCATGCTCCCAAGCTCGCGAACAAGTCCGGGGTCGAGGAAGCGGTCAGCGACGCCGAGAGTTGCCGCAAGAGAGCAGAACGCAACCGCCGCCTGTAGTGGGCAAACCCCGTTACCGGCGAGCCGCAGTCGGTCCACCCGGGCGGCCATCCCATCAGCCATTCCACAAAGCGCGGGTTCAACCGACGGGTCGAGCTGCAGGATTTCCGGCCATCGGGGGTCGGTGGGTCCTGGCGCGAAAATCGGTAGGCCATGCTGTTCAAGCGCAGCGAGCCCGAGCCGTCCCGGCTGTTGGGGCTGCCCTTTGGTCCGGCGCATGATAGAGGCGTCGACCACCGCTCCACCACCTCCTGAAGTGGCCGGGAATTCTTCTCGAACGTCGCTTCCGACGCCTTGCCCGAACGCGTGTTCGACGCTGCCGGACTCGGCCAATTTTGTGCCGCACCGACCAGCGATGGACGTTCGCGTCCCTTCTCCCCCCTGTCCCTTTGGTACGCCGATCCCTGCGCGTCCCCAGCGCGGGTTGTAGGCCATGACGAAAAGCCGTTCCCGGCGGTGGCTCGCGCCCGCGTCCGCCGCCGAGAATATTCCTGCCGCAAGCTCGTAACCCAGTCCTTCCAGTGGCGGGACGATGGCCCCGAACTGCCCGTGGGCGTTCCCCGGCACGTTCTCCCGGAAGAGACACGCAGGCCGCATTTCGTCAATGATGCGGACAAGCTCGTCGATGAGGTCGCGGCCGTCGGCCTGTCCCCGCCGTTTTCCAGCGAGCGAATTGCCCTGGCACGGGTCGCCCGAAATGAGGATATCGACGAGGCCACGATACGGGCGGCCGTCGAAGGTTCGCATGTCAGACCAGACAGGCGCCGGATCCAGGGCCTGGTCTTCCATCCGCGCCACAAGAGTGGCCGCAGCGTAGGCTTCCCGCTCGATATACACCAGGCTGCGGGCTCCGGTGACGAGCCCGACGGCGACGTCGAGCATGCCCCCTCCGGCACAAGCGCTGGCGGAATGTAGTACCATGTCATCGGCCTTTCCCACCGCGGGTCGTACGCTTGATTCCCATCAAGGCCCCGCCGCCGGCGAATTCGTCGATAACCCGCTTCCTCATGAGACGGGTCCCCGTCCCTGCCGGGCTGTCCAATGTTCCTTTCGGTTGCGAAACGCGATGACCTCCGGAACATCGTCGACTTCCAGATAGTGAAACTCGTCGTGAAGCGCGCCGATGGTCCAGCCACCGAAATCCGGCAGGTCATAGAGCAAACGAATGAGATCGTCGCATCCGATGCAGAAATAGTCATGTGACCAAGAGTGCTCATAATGCAGAGAGTCCTGCACCCGGCAGATATCGCCAGGCTTGATGGGCGCCTGACATTCCGCGCAAAAATGCCGCTTTCTCGCCCGAACGTGCTTCGTTTCGCAGATGTCGTATTCATCGCTCATGTGGTCGGCTCACATAAGTCAATTATATCCAACTGAACTTGCTCTGCCTTCAGTGCCGCACTCGCGACAGGATTGAGCCAGAGGTGTTCGGTGCGGGGCCGCGCGCCATCGGCGCGGGCTTTCTTCCTGAAGACCTGCCACTCGCCGAGCACGTCTCGATAGAGATCACTGGCATAACCGGAAAGGACAACCATGCCATTGAGCCCGACAAGGCATTCGAGCAACGCCTCGTGACCCTCGCGGTCCAATTCGTGGCGGTAACAGCGGTACTTGCCGCCCGACTTCCGCGACTTGTCGGATCGCGCTTCCGGCATATACGGTGGGTCGACATAGTGCAAAGCGTCGGGTCGGTCATGCCGGCGCAAAACGTTCAGAGCGTCATCGGATTCGATAACCACACCCCGTACGCGTTCGGCGACCAACCTCAACGCCGCCGGATAGTTTGCCCAATCCGACGCCGGGTGGGCGTTGCAGCGGTGCCCATTTGCGCGGAAGCCGGTTTTTACATCTCGATTCGTTGCGGCTGACCCGAAGCCCATAAACGACCGAACGATCAAACGGCGGCTTTGCTCTATCGGATCGTCGGTCACCTCATAGGCGTTTTCGAACTCGCGACGGGAGAAAGGCGTAAGACTTACCGCCTGGCGTAAAAGATCGGACTGCGCCGGATCGCGTAGTATGGCGAATAGCGTCACCAATTCATCGTCAAGGTCGTTGTAGACTTCGCAATAGGCTGGTTCCTTGCGCAGCAACACCGACGCCGCGCCGGCGAACGGCTCGACATAGATTTTGTGCATCGGGAAATGCGAGAGGATCCAAGTCGCAATCCGCCACTTGCCGCCGTGGTAGCGCAAAACCGGGCGGCGCGGCTTTTCCCGTGTACACGGAAGGCCCCCATTGCCCGAGGGCGCATCGAGACGGGGTTCTGCCGACACACCGGTCATGATCAGCCCTTGGTCGTCTGACATGGCCGCTCAGGATTGACCGCGTTAAACGCCTTCCGGCCGGCGTCGCGATCCTCGCGGATAAACTGATCGATCTGTTGCTGCAGCCGGGTGAAAGACCCCGGCCGCCGGTTCACCCGCATGTCCATCGCCAGGTCGTAGAGGATCGCGCCGCGTCGCTTGCGCCGGTTGTTGAACGCCGACCGGCACGCGTCGCCGCAAAAATCCTGTTGCCGCGTGCGATCCCGCGGCAATCCCTCGCCGCATTCCGCGCAGACTTTCGGCGGACGGGTCATGCGGCGTCCCCAGCCCTGAAATCCACATGCAGCGGAAACTCCGGCATCGGCGCCCAGGCGATCGGCTCCGCGCCCCTGGATTCGGTGTAATGATCGTGCGACCAGCACCAGCCGGCCACCTGCCACCCCTCGCGCTCGTGCTCGTACACGTTGTCGTCGTTGTTGTGGCCGATCGTTCGCCACAGACCGTCGCTCGTGTCTTCAATCCGGTGGTCGCCGCCCGACATCAGGAGCAGTACCGGCGTCGCATCCCGAGGCGCGCTGGCCATGTCGAAGTTCCACTTTTGCCCGCGAGGCCAAGTCATATCCCGACACCCCCGCCCGCCTTGCCGCACTCCTCTGCGAAACGCATCAGCGCGGCGGGGCAGAAAGTCCGCGCGACCCTGTGCGACATGACCGTCTGGTTTCGGCCACGAACAGCCGATCGGCGCTTTTCGGACGCAATCAGGTCTTCGGCAACCTGATCGAGATTTTCGATGGTCGAGCCCGTCGTCATACCAAGACCACTCCAATGCCGAAGCCGCCGGAATCTTTTTTCTTGATTCGCCGCGCCTCCTCCACATCGCCCCATTCGACCTGGTTCTCGCGCGCCAGATCCTGCAACACCTGCAGGACGTCCGCATACTCCTCAGCCGATTGGAACTTCGCGGCGGCAAGCTCGCCGAGCTCCTCGAGGAGTTTGCCCCGCAACAGCGGTTCGACAAGATGGCCGGGGGCGACAAACACCTCTTCGCCAGCGTCCTGGAGGACGTTTCTGAGACCGTCGCGAACGAGCTTCATGGCACGAACTTCCTGCCCCGCCGTACCTGGCTGACCCGCTCACGGCGCACCACCACACCGGTAAGCTTCTCGCCCTTCTGTTCCTTGATGCGGTAGGCCTCGAGCACCAGTTCCATGGTCGCGCCCGGCTCGATCCAAAAGCGAACACCCTCCCAATCGAACGCCACCGCGCGGCCAACCCTGTTGACGTCCGCGACGACGTCGGCGACCACCTTCTCGAAGGCAACGGCCGGCGGCAGCGTCACGTTCGGCGCGTAGTAGTAGTGTGGAGCCGGCCCGCTCATTGGCGTGTGTCCGTTTCGAGGTGTAGCGGCGCCGACTTGGCCGGGTCACGCATACTTCGCCTCCATCGGCTGCATGGGGGTCCCGCCCGGAGCCGGGGGGCTTGCTCCGGGCGGGAGGGGGGACGCCGCGGCGGGTTTACGGGCTGAGGCAACCGCGGCGTCAGGGACCTCGGGAAGAAGGATGGGCAGTACCTCCAGATAGACAGTGCGATGGCAGGGCCAATTGAACCGACACCAGCACGCCAGGTTGTGGCCCGCCAGTTCGTGCAGATGATCGCGGATCCAACGATGCCGCGCTAAGTAGACCAGCGGATCGTCCTGCAGAATCCAGTCGCGGAACAAGGTCTCGGCGACACGCCGGCCGTCCATGTCGTTTGCGCTCAGCTTGTGGAAGAGGAACGGATTGCCGAAGTCGAATTCCGATGCGGTGCGCCCCACATACTTGACCGGCAGCCCGTTCGGCTTGCCGTCCGGATACATATAGCCGCCGAGCCCCTTGCGGCGGACTCGCTGGACCCCCAGAGGCTTGATCAGAGACGACGTCACACGAACCCCCGCTCTCGCGCCAACCAGCCCTCGACCTCGACCAGCACACGCTGGCCGCGCTTCCACCAACGCGGCATCCTGATCCGATCCTTGGGCAGGAACGTCACCTCGCCATCGACCACAACTTCGACGCTCTTCGGTCCTGAATCGTCGACGATCTCGCACCACAATCCGTGATAGCCGGCAGTCGCCATCACGCCGTCTCCTGGCTTGGCTTGTTCAGGGCAGGTCCAGCAAATGCTATTTGGACGGCTCGTTCTGCGGTGATTTCCTGATCGTAGCACCCGGCGGCGACGACACGATTTCCTTCGGCGACATTAAGCCAGTCAACAAGCGCCTCGGCCCTCGCCCGAGCCTGCCGTTCTGTGCCGGCGTGGACGACGATGTGGTCATTTGCATTTTCTAGGCACTCTTCGCGCGCGCGCCACTCACCGTCCTCACCGCGGAAGATGCCCCAATACCAGAACCCCGCCTGGTCGTGATCGGTGGGGTTGTAGATCATATCCCCTCCCCGCTCTGGTCGAGGAGCAATTCCTTGGCGGCGATCAGCGCTTCGGCGGCTTCGTCGATCTCGCGGATCAGGTCGAGGACCGCCCTGGTGTCTGTGAGTTCCGCCGGGTCGGCGATCATCGCGCCGGCGCGGCGGAACACGTCCCCGGTCTCTTTGGAGAGGTGGCCGAGCGCCGCGGCGAGGTTCTCGGGCGTCAGCGCTCGGCCGGCGCCCCTGACCAGATAGACGCCGTGGATCCGCGCCAGCGCGCGGGTCAGGATCGGATGGTCGGGATGCGTCCTGGTGAGGATCTCGAGTCCCACGACGACGTCGATGGGCATGTAGGTCTCGGCATGCTGGAGGTGGCCGTAGCGGCCGATCTGCTGCTGGGAGACGCGGGTTGAATCCGCGGCGGCTTCCTGGCCGCCCGCCGCCTCGATCAGACGGTTTGTCGCATTCTTGAGTCGCCGCTCGCTTGGCCCCACCGGAACCCCCATTGCCCCACCACGGGGCGTGAAGTCTCGTGAATTACTCGGTGACCGCCCCTGCCCGCCCCGGCTACGCTGCTCCCCAATCGGACCGACCTGGATCGGACATCGCGAATCACTCCAAATAACAAACCGTATCGGTTTGTTTTCGTCAAGAGGGTAGCTGCGCATCGGTCGGTGAATCGTGGCGCCGATCGGCATAGAGTTCGGAACCACCAAGGAAATTGGAGCGCCAATGAGCGAACTCAGAGCCATCCGAAAAGCCCAGGGGATGACGGCCGCGAATGTCGGCCAGGCGATCGGCCGCGAGGAAGCGAGCGTCCACCGCTACGAGCGCGAAGATCACCGCCTCACGCTGCCCCTCATGCGCCAGCTCGCCGCCGTCCTCGACTGCTCGATCGCCCAAATCGCCGGCGACGAGCCCTTCCCCGCCACGGCGGCACGCAAGGCCCGGGAGACCAAGCTGCGCGCCTGCGTGCGCGAGGTGCTCGCGCTGTCCGAGAAATGGCAAGAAGGCCCGTGGAAAAACGAGGAGATCGTCGATCTCGTCGCCTACCTCTTTTTCGAGGCTCCGGATCCGGACCGCGACGCCGACGAACCCGCAGAGACAATCCGCGCCGAGGCCGCACACGCCGCCAAGGTGATCAAGTTCGGCCGAAGCCGCTGAGTCGCCGGAAGCGCGCCGGCAGATTGGCGGCGATCCACGGCCGCAGCACCGCCACCTGATAGCGCCGCTCGCGAATCGTCGGCAGGACGGTGATCGGCACGACGCTGCAACTGGCGCTGCGACTGGCGCATTTCTTCAACTTTTCACTACCGAAGCCGTCAAATTCTCGTTGCGAACAAATCCTTGAATCCTCGGACATGGTCCACACCCCCATCTTTAAATAAATTCAGCGAATAACCCGACATGCGGGGCTTTCACGAGAAAAATGTTGGTAAGTAAAAGTATCGAACAAATCTATAGGTTCGTCAATCTCCGCGCAGCATAGGCCGGAGATGTTCAAGAGGTCAGAAATATTGGGGTTGCGCAGCAGACCCCCGGACAGTATATCCCACATCAGCCATGCTCGAATCCTTGAAAGATTATCTCAACGCCGGCTCCAGCGAAGGGAAGGTCACCGTCGTCTGCCTGCACGAACTCATCTCGATCCTGACGCGCAAAGGCGTCCTGTCGGGAAAAGACGTCGCTCTCATCGTCGCTGCCGGCAACGCGGAGATCGACCGGCAGCAAAAGATGAACGACCTGGCCGACAAGCTGGGGTGAAAGCCCCGCCGGGTTTCTTGCCGCGCCCGCGCTCTGCCGGCCGGAGAGTCCTCTAGGCGAGCCGCGGCTGCACGATAGCGCAGACCAAAACGGTTTATTTTTTTCTTGACAACGCGCCGTGCCGGTCTCCATCGTTGTCTCCATCGGTGCCGGTCGCCGATTCGGCACCCCGTCCAGACCCCGCCCACCGATGGAGACCGCCATGGCCCTGACCCGCGCCGACCTTCCCCGACTCACCTATCGTGCGCTCACCGAGAATCGCGCCCCGCAGAGATTCGAGATCGGCGAGACCGTCATCGTCGGCGGCGATCTCGGCGGCGGGGCCGAACCCAAGACCGGCGTGATCGTGCCCGCGCCGGCGGACAGCCGCAGCGTGCTCGGTTCTTTCGTGCCGGTCGAGATCGACGGCAAGCGCAGCATGGTCGAGCCGGCGCTTCTCTCCAAGGCCCCGAAGCCCGAGATCCTCGATTGCGTGCGCGCCCTCGCCATAACCGACGACGATTTCGCCGGCGACGGCCCCATGTTCATCGCCCGGCTCGACAATGGCGGCGTGGTCTTCACCGAGACGGCCTTCCTGCGCCTCGCCGAATCCCTCGGCTTCCTGGATCCGCCACGCGCACGACCCCCCGGTTTGATCGAACGCTCGATGGCCAAGTGGTTCTCCCCGGCGGCCGAAGAGGTCGCGCACTCCAGCCCCGGCGGGGAGGCCGCATGACGCAGGTCACGGATCCCGCTCTCCCGCCCGGCCCCTACGGCTATGAGACGACGTCGCCCGAAGGCAAGCACCTCGGCCGGGGGCACGTCTATCTGACCGACGCCAACGGCCGGAAGATCGCCTGTTTGTGGGGAACCGCAACCGAAAAGGTCGCTTTGGCGACGCTCGTCATCGAGGCCATGGACCGCCCCATGACCGAGGCAGAGCGGGTGAGAGAGGCGTGTGCCGCATCTATCGATAGATGGTCGGAAGCGTTGAAGATAGGCGCACACGGAGTTCTCGGATCGGCATCCTCGGGCGATTTTGCAATCCAAAAGGCACAGTCCGATTTGGTGTTTGCTGAGCGCCTTGAGGATGTAGCCAAAGCCATCCGCACCCTAGACCTATCGGAGAGTGAGTGATGACATTTGCGGCTATTTTGGAGCGTTCGGCCGGCAACGCGGAAACAGGCCAGGCATGGAGCGAGTCACGCACCTTTCCAATCGATGCCTCAGTGCGCGATGTTTGGCTCTGGGCAAAGAGCAGGGAATCTCACGAAGATATCAACGAGCCGCTGCGAGGGCGGCTGATGATCCAGATTAACGACAATCCGAGCACGCCAAAACTTTCAGACGACGTAGCCTTCTAATGACCGACCTCCTAAAAGACCTCCCAAACGCAACAGAAGGCTCGGCAACGTGCCCGCCGCATGACTGGACGAGCGTTGATGGCTGGGGCGTGTTTGTGGGCGTGAGTCAATGTAGACATTGCGGGAAAAGAGTTGCCACTTTCCCCTTGCCGCCCTCAAAGCCAAGAAGGCGCAAGGTGATTAGGGAAGTGGCAAAATCCGCGTCGATCGGCGCCGGGATAATCCTCAGCATCAACGGAGTGAAGTGTCTTGGCGGCCTGGATATCATTGGCCTCAGCTTTACCTTAGCAGCCATCCTCACAATGGCTGCGGCGGTTCACCTTTTGAGAGAATGAGTAAGCCGGAGGCAGAAACGGTGGAGGCGCAGCATGAAAGTTGAATTCCAAACGGACGTCAGTGGCCGGGCATCCTTGGAACTGATCGCCCAAACCGATGGCGAATATTGGCTCCCGCAAACTGCCTGGAATATGAACGGCTGGGGCGAATGGGTTGATGAGAAAGCGTCGAAAGCGGTGCGTCGAATCGAGCAAGCCGCCCTCGCAGTTCTCGAAGAAACCCAACAGCTAAGGGAGAGTGACGACGATGCGTGATCTCTCCCCCGCGTCTAGGCCCAAGGGGCTCCCCGAGGACTCCTGCGAGAGCTGTCGCTTCTGCCTCGGACCGAAGTCCCTACCCTTCGGAACGTGCTGCAATCCCGCCAGCGAGTTCCGGGGCGGGCCGGTCTCCTGGGACGGCTACTGCCCGAACCACACGCCCAAAGAACTAGCAGACAATGCAAAAAGGACGAGGGTCAATGCGTGATTTCTCCCGCGTTCCGTGGCCCAAGGGTCTCCGAGAAGACGAGGCCGCGCTCTTTGTCGGCGTGTCGGTTGTTGGCATTGGCTTTGCCTCGCCTAAACCAACGCATTTTCTGTGCTGTGAACACGACCTGAAGCGCCCATGACAACTCCTGAATCAGACTCCCGCGACTGGATCACTATCGACGAGCTCGCCGAGCGCGAGGGCGTTTCGCGATCGACCGTCCAGAAGGTGTTGAAAAAAACGCCCGGCGTCGGTTACCGTGTCGGACGGCAGTGGCGTTTCACCAAACGGGACCACAGGAACTTCAGGGAGGCGCTCAGATGGCACTCTCGCTCCGTAAGCGCCCCGGGCGTGCCTTTACCATCCGGGGCACCGTCCACATCTGGCGCAAAGGACAACGTGTATCAATTCCCGTCCCCGAGCAGAGCACGGGGACTTCTGACCGCGGCGAAGCGGAAGCGATCAAATCCCGGACCGAAGCCCAAATCCGCGAAGAAAACCTGACCGGCCGCAGGCCCGTCCCGACCTTTGGCGAGTGGCTCGCCAATTACATCGAAGCCACCGGCCAGGAGCGCTTTCTCGAGAGGATCCTCGACCACTACGAGTTCCTGCCGGCCGACGAGGTCACCGACGAACGTATCCTCGAGGACGGAAGCCGGCTCTTTCCCGGCCGAAAACCCGCCACCATTCGGCGCAATTGGGATACGCCGATCCGCGCGATCATCAACCACAACACCAAGCCCAAGCGCCGGCAGGTCGAGGACACGCGCCGCACCTACTTCTTTACCCCCGCCCAGGCCGAGAGCCTGATCCTCGCCTACGACACCGGCCGCTACAAAAACGACCATTGGGCGCGCGCCCACCTCACCTTCCTGCTCGGCCAAGGAGTGCGAGTCGGCGAATCGCTGGCGATCGACACCGCCACCGACGTCTTCCTCGATTACCGCTACGTCATCGTCCGGAATCCCAAGAACGGCGCGCAGTACCGGCTCAACCTGATCCCCCGGGTCACCGCCGCGCTCTCGCGGCTCCCGAACCTGGGCGAGCCCGGCCCGCTGTTCCGCCGCTTCGACGGCCGGCCGTTCACCGACCGCCACAATCGCGGCGGCCAGATCCGCAATCGCTTCGCCCGGGCGGTCGAGGAGATCGGCCTCGATCCGCTTCTCTACACGCCGCACGTCTGCCGCCACACCTGGGCGACCTGGTTCTACTCGCAGACCAGGGATCCGCTGGCCCTGAAGGCCGCCGGCGGCTGGAAATCCCGCGAATACGAGCGCTACATCCACCTGGCGTCGGACACCCTCGGCGACGAGGCCAGGGCGCATAATTGGGCGTTTTCTGGGACATCGGCCGTTGAAACCGCCACGGCCGAGACGAATTGATCAACTTTTTCAGCAGCTTACGGGGCAAATTCCCCGAAGGGTCGACACCCTTAGCAGGGGAGCGCCTTCGACCACTCGGCCACCTCTCCGGGGCCGTGGATACAGGGGAAAGAGGCGGCTTTCAAGCGGCAATCTGATCGGCCGGGACGGGAAGGGGCAAGGGGCCGCGCCTGGCTCGCTCAGGCTGCCGGGGCCCGCGACTTTGGTGCCAGGATGCGATCATCGGGAAACAGGATGCCGATACGCACGGCCGCAGGCGCCGAGTCCTCAACCGAGAGCGTCGCCCCGTGATGACGCAGCACACGGCTTGCGACCGGGAAAATGCGGTCCCAGTCGACCGGTCGGTCGGCGGCGGCGAACGGCCAGGGTTCTGTCTCCGCCGCGTCTTCCGATGTCCTGGCCTCGACCAATAACCGACCCGGCTGGCTTGGCGAAGTGCTCGACCGTATGGCGATGACGGCATCGCTGCCGGACCAGGCGAACAGGCTCCAGAAGAGATTGATAAGACCGTGCTTGAGACGATAGCGGTCACCGACGACCACGAGGTCGCCCGCACCGAAATCCGCCTCGAGCAACTGACATCTGAGCGCGGTAACCGGCATCAGATGCTCGGCTATCTGCCGCACCAGATCGCCAAGCGAGACGGGCTCGTCATGCGCGCCCCGCCGCTCCGCCTGAGACCGCGTCCTGCTCGCCAAAGCGTTGATGACGAAAAATAGATGTTTGCCGCTCTCGGCAATCAGATCGGCGTAGGCCAGCCGTTCTGCCACGCCGAGGTCAGCTTCCTCGTCCCGCAGCAGCTCCGAAAAGCCGATAATGGTCGTGAGCGGATTGATAAAGCTCTCGCCGATTTCCGCCGGACCCGGCAGGCCAGCCGGCCCCCTTCCCCCCGATCTTTTTCCGTTCATCCTTTACGGCAGGTTTGCAGTTCGTCGGCGCCCAGACTACGCAGTTGGCCCTCCCAATCTCTGGCCGATCACCTTCTCTGGTTCGCGATCAAAGCAGCCGACATCCAAATTTTCTGAATTCCCAATTGTGTTCAGTTAATGGGTTCTGGCCCAAAAATAGAGCAGCAGAGCGCGAATGCGCTTGTCCCCTAGATTGACGACAATACCCGGCAGAGGGGCTGCCGGTGCGTTGCAGTCGTCAAAGACTTAAGGGCCGGGCGGCCAAACGTCGCGCAGAGGCGCGATCAATGACAGGCGAGCCATTCGCGCGCTTGGCGCTGCGCCTCGGCGATTTCCCACTGGTTCATGTCCTGCGCCAACTCGGCGCGATCGACCTGGGCGCGCTTCACCCCCCTGACCGCCGCCAGATTGAACCATTTATGGGCCGCCACGTAGTCGCGCTCGACACCCTGCCCGACGGAATAAAGCAGCCCGAGATCGTAAAGGGCCTCGGGGGTGCCGGCCTCGGCCTCTGCGAGACGTTCATTGAGATACGTGGCAAGTTCGTGGTCGTGCTGTCCCATCTTCCAACTGCTCTTCATTGCCCGCGCAGGGAGCTGCAAATTTCCTGCCGCAAACAAACACTGACCAACGAGCGTTAAAAAAATGGTTAACGGGAACTCACGTTAGCGGGTCGCCATATTCCGCCACCCAAAACCGGCAAACGCTCGGTCGGGTACTCAGCCAGACACTCACTGTGAACCCAAAGACCGGACGCGTCAACGGTCGGCAACGAAGCGGGACGACTATCCGCCGGCGCGGTCTTCCTCGGCGGCCGCGACCGACTTTCCGGTCTGTCCGAAGAGCATTTTTTTGGCCTCGTCGCTGATCGGCGCGGAGCGGTCGGAAAGATTCTTTCCGAGCTCCCGGCCACGCTGCACGGCGGGCCTGGCGGCGATGCGCTCATACCAATCGGAGACATGCGGGGCCTCGGAGAAGTCGAAGTCACGCTTCTTCAGCGGCAACACCCAGGGCCAGCTGGCAATGTCCGCAATCGAATAGTCGCCGGCGAGAAACGGCCGCCCCTTGAGCCGCCGCTCC